>CAZUFQ010000902.1:0-3055 GCA_964618735.1 uncultured Enterobacteriaceae bacterium | reverse complement strand
GTTATCGGTGTTAGGCTGGACCCGGTATATTGCCTAGCCGCATGTTACGGTGAATCAGCAACGCCTCAGATTTGCAGCGCCGACGCCGGGCATGCGTCCTTGCGAGGACGAAATAGACAGGTTAGCCGAAGTTTTAAACGGCGCGCGCAAGATCACAATTCTGGGCGGCGCTGGCTGCGCCTGTGCGCATGGCCAGCTGATGGAAGTGGCGGGCAAGCTCCAGGCGCCGATCGTGCACGCCATGCGCGGTAAAGAGTTCATCGAATACGACAATCCGTTTGATGTCGGCATGACGGGACTGCTGGGCTTCGCCTCCGGCTACTATGCCATGCTGCACTGCGAGACGCTGCTGATGCTCGGTACTGATTTCCCATATCAGCAGTTCTACCCGGAAAAAGCCACGATTGTACAAATCGACATCCGCGGCGAACAGATCGGTCGTCGGACAAAAGTGGACCTGGGCCTGATCGGGGATGTAAAGACTACGCTCGCCGCCTTATCTCCCAAGCTCAAGCAGAAAAGCGACGCTACGCACCTGCAGGACTCGCTGCAACATTATCACAAAGCCCGCACTGGGCTGGACGAATTGGCCTCGGGCGAACCAGGGCGCAAACCGATCCACCCGCAATATGTCGCCAAAGTACTTAACGAAGTGGCGGCTGAAGACGCGATTTTCTCCTGCGATGTTGGCACCCCCACGATCTGGGCGGCGCGCTATCTGCAGATGAATGGCAAGCGGAGGCTGCTGGGCTCCTTTACACATGGGTCTATGGCCAATGCGCTGCCCCAAGCCATTGGCGCGCAACTGAGCCATCCTAACCGCCAAGTGGTTACGTTGTCCGGAGATGGTGGGCTAGCCATGCTTCTGGGGGACCTGTTATCCCTGCGACAACTGCATGCGCCCGTCAAATTAGTAGTCTTCCGAAATGACGCGCTCAGCTTCGTGGAACTCGAGATGAAAGCGGCGGGGTTCCTGGATTTCGCCACGGAACTGCACAATCCTGATTTCGCTAAGCTGGCCGAAGCGGCGGGACTGCTGGGCCTAACGGCGGAGACGCCGGAGCAGGTGCGTCCCATGCTGGTCAAAGCGTTGACTCATGACGGACCAGCCCTTGTTGAAGTGTTGGTAAACCGCCAAGAACTTGCCATGCCGCCGTCCATTGAGCTGGACCAGATGATTGGCTTCAGTCTTTACTTGATCAAGGCGGTGCTCAACGGGCGTGGCGATGAAGTCATAGATCTAGCAAAAACCAACCTCTTTCGATGAACGCAATGCGGAGTTTCAGAACTCTATGGAGTGCAGACGAATAAGGCGCAGAACATTGAGCAAACATACAATCTACATTCCTACTGGAGAGGTCGGATGAATTCTCTCAAGCCGAGTACGCACGATAAGGCGTTAGCCCTCAACCTCAATCCGGCCCAGTACGGCACGTTTGCGGAAATTGGCGCGGGGCAGGAAGTGGCGCGCTGGTTCTTCCACGTGGGCGGGGCCGCGGCCACGGTGGCCCGCTCGATCTCCGCCTACGATATGGCCATGAGCACGGCCACCTATGGTCCCGCCCAGCGCTACGTCAGTCGCCAGCGGTTACAGGCCATGCTGGAGTACGAGTTTCACTTGTTGCTGACCCAACTGGATGCAGTCCGGGGCGAGCGGAGCACATTTTTTGTCTTCGCCAATACCGTCGCCGCGCGCAGCTACTCGCACCAGGAGGACGGCCATGGGTGGCTGGGCGTGCGCTTCCACACCCACCCGAGGGAAGCCCCCTCGGATCTCCTTATCCACGTCCGCCTCTTAGATCGGGACAACCTCCGCGAGCAGGAGGCCCTCGGGGTGTTGGGGGTGAACCTGCTCTACGCGGCCTTTCACCACTTACAAGAGCCCGAGGTGCTGATTGGTTCGCTGCTCGATGGCCTGACGCGCGACCGGGCCGAAGTGGATGTGCTACAGTGTACGGGGCCGGCCTTCGCCGGCGTCGATAACCGGCTCCTGAGTTTGCAGCTCGTCGAACACGGGCTGACCGACGCCGCCATGTTCACGGTCGCTGGCGAGGTGGTGCAACCCTCTGAGGTTCTCTACAAGAGACCGATTCTCATCGAGCGGGGCAGTTTTCGTCCACCCACTCACTTGACCCTGGACCTGCTTGCCTGCGCCTTAGAGCGCTTCCAGCACGAACCCAATATGCAAGGAGACCCGCCGGTGGTCCTCCTTGAAATGACCTTGCGCAATCTCACAGGCGACCGTGGCTTGGACCATGCCGATTTTTTGGCGCGGGTCGATTTGTTGCGCGCCGTGGGGCAGAATGTGCTCATCTCCAATTTTGGCCGGTATTTTCGCCTCGTGGATTATCTCGCCAGCTATACGCAGAAGCCGATTGGGATTGCGGTCGGGGTTCCCACGCTGCGGGAGCTTTTCGACGCGGAATACTACGCGGATCTACCCGGCGGCAGACTCGAGTCTATCGGCAGGTTGTTTAAGAACGCCGTGAAGGTCTACGTGTACCCCTTCCAGGACCCAGCCTCAGGAGACCTTGTGACGGCGGAGACCGTCGCCGTGGAGCCGCAGTTTCAGCACTTGAAGGCGTTTCTCCTGGAAAACCATTACGTTGAGCCGCTGGACAATTACCATAAGGCCTACCTCCCGATTGTCACCCGCGAGGTGCTGGCGAAGATCCAGAAGGGTGATCCGTCGTGGCAAGCGTTGACGCCGCCCCGTATTGCCCAGATTATCATCCAGGATAAGTTGTTCGGCTACCAAACAACATAAGAGCGATGAATGAGGATATGGTGGATATGAAAGCTCGTGAGCACTCTGTGATTCTTTTCGTTTTGGCCGCCCCTCTGTTTTTGGTGCTGGGAGGCTGTAAACATGAGCCGCCTGCAATTGCTGCAACTCCGCCCCCGGTCGTAATGGTCAGCCAACCCGTGGAGCGGGAGGTGAGAGATTACTACGAGTACACCGGGCGGACTGCCGCCGTGGAGGCGGTCGAAGTCCGGGCCCGCGTCAGCGGGTATCTGGTCAAGGTCAATTTCCAGGAAGGGTCGGTGGTGAAGA
>CAZUFQ010000901.1:0-3068 GCA_964618735.1 uncultured Enterobacteriaceae bacterium | reverse complement strand
CAATGCCGCGCGCCCCTTCCAATCCGAATGCGTCGTACGGCAAACCGAGACCCGTTTTGAACGATTCAGGTAGTCGCTCTAGCACGGCCATTCGGTGTGGTAAGCAGCAGAAGCCGCCAGCCAGAAACATGGGACTGAGCTCATTCGCTAACACCATCGCAGCCTCAGGCGATAAGGAAAATTTTCCTTCGCCTTCATAGCTGATCAGGCCAGCAGCTGCCTGTCCTTGCAACCACTCGCGAATCCAACGTTCATGTAACCCGGTCCGTTGAGCGAGCCCCGTGCTCGTTGCCGGCCCGACTTCTTGTAGCGCCTGATACAAGCCCATGCGGTCACCAAGATAGATCATCCCGGACAGGACCGCTCCGCCGAGCAGGCCGAGGACTCGTTCAGCGTGCGCCTGTACTTTCTCCATATCGATCGCAGTCTGGTTCGTAGCCATAGCTCTCTCCTTATCTAAGCGCGCCCTTTAAGGTCTCACTTCGTAGTACGCATTCAGCGGATTCTCAAAGTCGTGGCGTACAAACCGTGAGAACCCGGCTTCAGTCGTCATCCGGCGAGCCACGGCTTCATTAAAACCAAGCGTCCCTAGCCCTTCACCATCAGGCTCGGACAAAGCGGAGGACATACACCCCATAACCGAAAAAGCGTAGAGCAGAGAAGTCATGGGATTTTTTTCCAAATTCTCCTCGAACGTCGGCAAGCTCTTGATGTCTGCAATGAACCAGGTGCCGTCGGGCTTGAGCGCTTTGCGGATGGCGCCAATCATCTCCGTGGGGTGCGTCATATCGTGGATACAATCGAAGGTGGAGATAAAGTCAAAGTTGCTATCGGACGATAGGCCCTCACTCTTCGCGTTGTGAAACGTGACATTTTCCACTTTCTCTTGTCGTTTATTTTCCTCGGCGCGCGTGAGGGCATGACGGGAAATATCGTAGCCATGGAACGCGGTCCGCGGAAAGGCTTTCGCCATCTGTATGAGCGCCATGCCGGCGCCGCAGCCGACATCGGCAGCTTTAGCGCCTCTGGTAAATTTATCGACGACCCCATCGAGTTTCGGCAATACCTGAGAGACAAGGGTGAAACGAAACCAGTTGCCAAACACTCGCTCAATGCCGCGCGCCCCTTCTGAACCGCGAGCATCATACGGAAGTCCCAGGCCGGTTTTGAAGGACGTGGGTAATTGTTCCACTACAGCCATGCGCTGAGGCAAGTCACTGAAGATGCCGACAGCAAGCTTAGGACTATCTGGATCGGCAAGGAACATCGCCGCTTCCGGCGACAGCTCAAAGCGTTCCTTGCCTTTGTAGTCGATTAGACCGCTCGCAGCCTGACCACGTAGCCACTCGCGTAGCCAACGTTCATGAAGACCACTTTTTCGCGCAAGCTCCACGCTGGTCAATGGGCCTGCGTCCTGCATAGCCTGGTACAACCCTAATCTGTCGCCCAGGTAAATCATCGCTGACACGCCCATGCCCTTGAGATAGCCGAAAATACGCTCGCCACTGGCTTTCACTTTTTGCGGATCAATAGAACGCGGCTCTGCTGCCATGTTTGGTCCCCTCCGAAAAAGAAAATCGTCCCTGCAAAGAGAGACAAAGTAGGGTGGGTCGTGACCCACCCTACCCTACTACACCTACTACATCCCGCTGATCAGTTCGAGAATGGTCCCATCCGGATCCTTGAAACACACGACGCCAATCGTCGACCCCCCGGGGCCGCTAATCTTCTTGAGCGGCGCCAAGAAATCAACCTTCTTTTCCTGCAACTCCGCATAGGTTTTGTCAATGTCATCAACTGTAAACGCGATACGGCAGATGCCAACGTTATTGAGCGTCGGATACGGCTGACCTTGCGTGGGCGGATCAATGAATTGGACAAGATCAAGAACGGGGGAGTTTGCATCGTCACCGAGGCGCATGAAGACGCCGCGCAGCTTCTTCGCCTTGAGACCGAGCGCATCGCCGACGCTCGGATCATCAAGGGTAAAGTCATTCACTTTTTTGAAACCGATACCTTGATAAAACTGAATCGAACGTTCCATGTCCCGCACGCAAATATTGACGTGAAAAAGCTTCTGTAACATTGCTCGTTCCTCCTTTTTTTAGATCTACCAGCCATTGACGCCAGAAAAAAGAAACGGAGAATCGGGGAACCGGAGAATCGGCGATTCCCCGCAACGGTCTCCGGTTCTCCCCGTCTCCGTTTCTCCGTTTCAGTCGGATACGCGTTACGCTTCTGTGGCTTATGGATCTACGCCTGTCCCGAACGCAACACTTGCCCCGGGAAAGCACCGGTATGCTTGCCGCCGTCATATAGCACGGCGCCATTGACGACCGTGTACTGCACGCCTTGCGCAGGCATGATGAGTCGTTTGCCGCCGCCAGGCAGATCGTTGACCATATCACCACGTTTTTTCGAACCGATCGTCTTGAAGTCAAAAATGGCAAAGTCAGCAGCTAAACCTTGCTTGATCATGCCGCGTTGGGTAATACCGAAGAAGGCCGCCGGCTCAGAGGTGATGCGTTTGATCGCATGCTCTAAAGTGAGAACACCTTTGTCGCGCACCCAGGTCCCCAACAGATACGTGCAGTACCCGACGTCGCACAGCATGTCACAGTGGGCCCCACCGTCAGAAAGACCGATCATCGTGCGTGGCTCAAGGATCAGCTCCGGTATATTCTCTTCCTTCGCGTTGAACAATTCATAGGTGTACAGGAGTTGCAGGTCATCCTCGATCGCTAAATCCAGGAAGGTGTCGAGGCCATCCTTGCCGCGCTCTTTGGCGATTTGCGCTACGGACTTCCCGATCAGCGATTTCAGCGCCGGGTTTCCTACTTCATGCACGACGCACCGTTCCCATTTGCCTCCGAACACCTTGGGCGCTTCCATCTCTTTGCGGAAGCCCGCACGGAAGTTTTCATCACGGTAGAACTGTTTCTGTTCTTCCACTGGTCTCTGGAAGGCGGGTTTCCAACACGGCAGGTTCGCGAAAATGAAAGGCACGCGCAAATCGATCTGGATAATGAGCGGGCGACAACTGACTTGCGGCACCGCCCCTTTCTTGC
>CAZUFQ010000900.1:0-3076 GCA_964618735.1 uncultured Enterobacteriaceae bacterium | reverse complement strand
ACAAGTCACCTCTTTAGTGAAGCCTGGATTCAAGCGGCCGGAGAACTGGCAGACAGTCAACGTGTACAATGGAGCGGAGCGCCTTAATGCCCAGGACTTCTGGCCATATGAACTCCCGCCAAAGCTTGATCCTAGCGAGAGTACGCCCTTCTTCTTCGCAGATGACTATCCAGTAGGAAGTCGGGCGGGGCTGCCAAGTCAACCCTTCTTCCTCTTTGCTACGCAGTATATTGATCTAGCGAAATACCCGCGGAACGACTTTGTCTGGCCAAGCTCCACGTATAACTTGAGTCCAGCGCAGAGCACGGATTATCTGCAGAGGTACACGTGGCGACACTGGTCGGGGATGGGTCCCGTCCAGTTGTTTACCCATGACATCATCAATTATGAATTGGCGACGGCGTCAGATCGCCAAACGGTGATCCAGCAGGCTTCAACGTGGTTGAGCGCCAATGGAGCCCGTCATGTGTTTATGGAGAATCTTGGCGATTACATGTACGCTCGTACGAAGTCGGTGTTGGTGAATGCTGTACAGACAACAGGAGGGGTACAAGTCACCTTAACAGGGAATACGGTGACGCCAGATGGAGCGCCGGTAGGGACCCAATTCCTGGTATTTTACCAAGATGCGGAGGGAGCGCCGGTGAACGTGCCTGGGTTTACTGGTGGGACGACCGCCGCCATGGCACTGCCGTAATGTACACGTCTAGCCTCAGTGGTTGCTTAAAGGCTGTAAACGTTCATCCGATAAAACTATCAAGCGGTAGGATTCCAAGCTGATTTGGATGATGATAACTGTGAAGTCTAAGTCGCGGACATGTAGCTGGCTTGTAATGAGGGAATTTCTAGAAAAAGCTCAAGATTGACCTTCGAAAACTGTCCCCCTTTCTCCCTATCTTAAAATGATGGTTTACAGGTGGACTAAAACGCAGCTGCGAACATGTTGTATAATAGGTAGTATCTGCTCGATAATGGATGAACGTGGACAGTAGTGGGCTATAAAACAGTCATTGCGAGTGCGCTGCACGTGGGAATGCACAGAAGTGGGAATAAGACCCTGGTGTGTGCCACAGAGATTCTCGGATGAGTGGAGATTCTACCTTGGCGTCTCTGCAGAGTTCCCATGAGGCATGGGAAGAGACTGTGTCCAGCTACGCACCTCCGATGAACATTCTTTTTGTTGTTCCATGGGACCAAAAAAATGGTGGAGTCGCGTCCGTCGTTGGCAATCTCGCTATCCATTTACGCGAGCAAGGACACAAGGTTCTTTTCTTTCATCCGGCAATCAACGAACACTTGCGAGCAAAAGTCACGAAGTGGGGATTTCCTGGCTATGAAGGACGCCTTCGTCCCTCCTCCGACCAACGAGCATGGTGGCGCTCGCGTCTAGGTTTCTTTCTCTACGCTCCTGCGACATTTTTGAAGCTCGTGCGTCTGCTGACGCAAGGCAAAATCGATATTGTCAATATTCACTATCCAGGTGATCAATTCTTTTATTTCGCTTGGCTGCGAAAAATCTTGCATTACAAGCTTGCGATTTCCGTCCATGGGGCTGACCTTTTCCCGGATGGAAACCCCCTGGCCTCTTATCCAACGACGTTACGCCTACTCATGCGATCGGCGGATCTGCTCGTCACTCCTTCTCACGATATGTTAAACGCCACGCTTGGCCTCTTTCCAGAGTTGCGGCGTGTCGGGCTATGCATCCATAATGGCGTCAGTATAAAGAAATTCTCTCCTCTTCCAAAAGGCGTAAAGAGTGACGATTTCATTTTGTGTGTTGCCAATCATAATAAAAAAAAAGCTATCGATGTCTTGTTGAACGCCTTTGCGAGTCTTCCTTGTTCCAGTCAACCCATCAAACTCCTTTTAGTCGGTGAAGGCCCTTTGACTGGAGACCTGCAACGACTTGCACAGGATCTTGGCTTGAATGATCGCGTGCAGTTTTTAGGTTCTAGAAACCTCGAAGAAATTGCTGACCTTATGCGTCGCTCTCGGTTGTTTGTCTTGCCTTCACGCGCCGAACCTTTTGGCATCGTCCTGCTTGAAGCGCTTGCGAGTAGAAAGCCAATAGTAGCCACAAAGGTAGGTGGGATCCCAGAGTTCATAGAACACGGAGTGAACGGGCTTCTTGTTGAACCCGATGACCCAGGTGTGTTGAGCGAAGCCATGGCGGCCGTTCTACAAAACCCGACGCTTGCCGATACTTTAGCGACGAATGGGTATAATCTCGTACACGAACGCTTCGACTGGAAAGTGGCGGCGGAAAAGTATGAGCGCGCCTTTCAGGCGCTCGTTGCTAAATAACATGTGTTCGTTTGCCAATTTTCAGCGACTGCTTTTGTTCCTCACTGGTTGTGCAGCCGTCGCTTTTCTTGTTGAGGTCCTGCGGTTTCTCCCTGTCACCGGCGACAACATGTATCCGGAAGCTGCGAATATCGTCGTCGCGCAACGGTGGGCGCAAGGGTTCCCTCTGTATTCTGATTTTCGTCTATCTCCCTATCTCTTGTCCGGATTTCCGCCGTTCTGGTACGGACTACTCGCGTTGGCTGCAAAAGCCGGCTTTTCTCAGGTGGATACGCTGACATTTTTGGGACGGTCGTTGAGCGTTGCCAGCCTGATCTTCGTTGTGGCGCTCGCCGTAAGTTGGAATCTTAAACAGGGCTACAGCGTAGCGTCCTCGCTTTTGGTCGCTACGCTGTATCTCGCGTTTCCCATTTTGACGCCGTGGGCAGTTACCGCACGACCGGATTTCCCGACGCTTCTTTTCTGCTTCTTAGGCGTTTTCCTTATTGCCTTTCGCTCTGATAGTGCTGGAGTTGTCCTGGCGGCGATCTGTACGGCCCTCGCTTTTCTGATGAAACAGTCCTCAGTGGCTGCTCCCACAGCTATCGGGCTATGGCTGTTGTGGTCTCATCGGTGGCGGCATGTCGTGCTTTTTAGCCTCGTCTGGGCCGTGCTTGTTGGCGCTACTTGTGGCTATTTTGATACAACAAGCCACGGTCTGTTAAGCTTAAACATCTAAGGACATCATTTTGGAGCCTGCTCTCTTTCGTACGCGCATGAGACTTTCACC
>CAZUFQ010000899.1:0-3080 GCA_964618735.1 uncultured Enterobacteriaceae bacterium | reverse complement strand
AATAGCCCTTTGGGGGTAAAAACCAGGCGCATTCTACATCATGGAGGATATGTGGCCGTAACCAAATTGGCCGCCAGGGCATGGGGAGAAAGTCCCGGTCCTGATCTCTACGTTAGAGCAACGTACAGACTTCACGATCACAAAACTGAGCTGGGCGTCGGGGTTGATCGTTGCGGCAAAGCGATCATAGTAAATCGATCAATACACAATTCAAAGATTCAGTGCTCAGGAAAAGGGGGAACCGATGATCTCACTCATCGTGAACGGAAAGGAACACTCGGTCGATGCGAGCCCTGATATGCCGCTGCTGTGGGTCTTGCGCGACGTCGTCGGCCTGTCGGGAATGAAGTACGGCTGCGGCATGGAGCTGTGCGGCGCGTGTACAATACATCTGGACGGCGAGGCCACGCGTTCGTGTGTCCTGCCAGTTTCAGCCGCCGTTGGAAAGAAAGTGGTTACGATCGAAGGCCTTTCGGCCAAGGAGCCTCACCCCATACAAAAGGCGTGGATCGCAAACCAAGTGCCCCAGTGTGGGTATTGCCAATCTGGCATGATCATGGCGGCAACCGCGCTGCTCAAGAAGAATCCCAAACCAACTGACGCGGACATTGACGGAGAGATCACCAATATCTGCCGCTGTGGAACCTACACGCGTATTCGCGCCGCAATCCACGCAGCAGCAGAAAACGCCTAGCGCTCAAGGAGGAGAAACATGAAATCTGTTGAATCGCCGCTCCCCATGTCTCGCCGTTCCTTCTTAGTGCGGTCTGCTGCGGTCAGCGGTGGATTGATGCTCGGTGTTTGTTTACCGAATTATGTATTTGCCCAAAACACAAAGAAGTCGGCAACAACTGGCAAAGGACCCGAGGTGACGGCGTGGGTCGTGATCAATCCTGATGACAGCGTGATCGTTCGCGTGGCGCGTACAGAAATGGGGCAAGGCAGCTTTACTGGCCTGCCCATGCTGGTCGCTGAAGAACTCGCCTGCGATTGGAGTAAGGTCCAGGCTGAATATGCTTCTACCAGCGAGAATCTGCGGCGGAATCGAGTCTGGGGCGATATGCTGACGGGTGGAAGCCGCTCGATTCGCGACAGTCAAGAACCATTGCGCAAAGCCGGCGCGGCGGCGCGTACGATGCTCACTACCGCCGCCGCGAAACGTTGGAATGCGCCGCCTGCTGAATGTGTAGCGGAGAATAGCGTGATTACCCACACGCCGACGAAGCGCCAGGTAAAGTTCGGCGCCGTCGCCGCCGACGCTGCGAAACTCGAGATCCCCAAAGATATTACCCTGAAAGATACAAAAGAATGGAAGCTCGCTGGGCAACCGATAAAACGCTTTGACATTCCAGACAAGGTGACGGGCAAGACGCAGTTTGCCATTGATACGAGATTGCCGGGGATGGTTTATGCTGCAATCGCGCAGTGCCCTGTTTTTGGCGGAAAGCTTAAACACACGGACACTGACAAAATCGCGAAGATGCACGGAGTGGTCAAAGTTGTCCCTATGGACGACGCGGTTGCGGTTGTTGCCCAGGGAAGTTGGTGGCATGCGCAGCAAGCTTTAAAGGAGTTGCCGATCGAGTGGGACTTTGGTGAAAACGCCAAAGTCAGCAGCGCGAGCATCCTAGAGTTCCTCCGCGAAGGGCTCAATATGAAGGACGCGCCGGTATCGCGCAACGAGGGAGATGTCGAGAAAGCCTTCGCCTCTGCAGCCAAAGTCGTCGAAGCTGAATACTATGCGCCATATCTTGAGCATGCGACCATGGAGCCGCAGAACTGTGCGGCGCTCTATAAAGATGGCCGTGTGGACGTCTGGGCTCCGTCGCAAAATAGCGAGGCGACGGCAGCAACGGCGGCGGAAACAGCGGAAGTCCCGCTTAGTAACGTCGAGGTGCATAAGGTCCATCTCGGCGGCGGTTTTGGTCGGCGCGGACTTCATCTTGATTTTGTGCGCCAAGGAGTAACCATCGCCAAAGCAGTACCCGGTAAACCGGTTAAGTTGATTTGGTCAAGAGAAGAAGATATTCAACATGGCCACTACCGGCCTGTAGGCCTTGTACACATGAAAGCCGCGCTGGACGAGTCCGGTGCGCCGGTTGCCTGGCAGGTGCGCCAAGCCGATCATTCGATTTTCAGCTCGGTGCGCCCTGAAATGGTCAAGAATGGCGTCGATACGATTGGCGTCCGTGGCTTCTCAGACGCGCCCTATGCGTTTCCTAATATCCGTATGGAGTACGCCATGCGCAACACTCACGTCCCGCCAGGGCCGTGGCGAGCGGTGGCGCATACCCATAACCCCTTCTTCCGTGAAAGTTTCATCGATGAGATCGCGGTCGCCGCAGGGCAGGATCCTTATCAATTTCGTCGAAAATTATTGACGAAATCGCCAAAGGATCTCGGGATTCTTGACGCGGTAGCCAAAGCAGCAGAATGGGACAAATCCCTGCCTCCCGGGGTGCATCACGGCATTGCTGTACAGGACGCCTACGGCAGCTACACGGCGGCGGTAATCGAGGTATCAGTCAGTGATAAAGGTGAGTTGAAGATCCACCGCGTGGTCGTCGGCATTGATCCTGGCTACATTGTGAATCCCGACTCCGTCCAAGCGCAAGCCCAAGGATGTGTCGCCTATGGCCTGACCGCTGCGCTCTATGGCGAGATCACCATTAAAGATGGGCGAGTCGAGCAATCAAACTTTCATGACTATCCGATCATGCGCATGGCCGAGATGCCCAAAGTCGAGGTAGTGCTAGCGCCCACTGGTGGATTTTGGGGCGGCGCCGGCGAGCCGCCGCTCTCACCGCTGGCCCCTGCGCTGTGCAACGCCATCTATGCCGCCACCGGGAAAAGGATTCGCTCGTTACCGCTGAAGAATCAGGATTTGCGGAAGGCGTAGGTACGGAAGTATCCGTCCACTTTCACCAATGTAATCTGTCAACAAGCTATAGTTGTGGAGTAAGACGCATGATTGTCAGTCATCTCTCCGTCAAGAACTGGCGTAACTTTCAGTCCGTAAATGTCGATTTACGCGAGCGACAGTTCATTGTAGGAGCAAATGCCTCCGGCAAATCTAACTT
>CAZUFQ010000898.1:0-3098 GCA_964618735.1 uncultured Enterobacteriaceae bacterium | reverse complement strand
AAAAGGTCCGAAATTGGGGCTGGGTGGCGCGCACGGCGTCGCCTGTTCCCCGTTGGTCGCGTTGCAGGGCGAACTCAATGCCGGCCCCTCCACACTGGCGCTGCACTTCTTCTGCCTGATGCCCAACAACGACAACGAGCCGGTCTGGGTGCAGACGCTGGGTCGCGCGAATCACATGGGTCAAAAGGGATTGGCCAGCAATACAATGCAACACTTTGGCGCGTGTTGAGCGCATGCGTTTGCCAAGGCCAGCTGCGAGAATCACCACCCCAAATTGGGCCATATTTCTTTTATGTAGATCAGATCTTTCCGATTGCAAGTCCAGGGTCTTATCTCCTCTTTAGATATTCTAACAGAACTTGAAGGCGAAAGAGCAATCGTGTGCGAAAGGTTTTTGAGAGGAGATCCTTCACTTAACAGAGAAAGAAGACTTTTGATTTGTTCTTCTCAGGTATGAGTACGGGAAGGCACGTTTTCAAACCACGGGAGGACTAAAGTCTCATTAATAGAATACGTGTAGGCATGGCCCCATTCGGGAAGCTCTTTGTACGTAACGTTAAAGCCCGACTGGGTCAGCAATGCGTGAGTTCTGCGCGCCATAGCAACTGGGAAAATAAAATCTTTTTCACCATGCACCATAAAGACTGGTAAAGTTTTGCTTTGCTCCAGGTCGAAAAGTGCAATGAATTCTCCTGCTGCAGCAATTGGGGCAATACCAGCGAATAGTTTAGGGCAGCTAAGACCGAGTGCAAGACTGAAAGTACCGCCGTCTGATAACCCGGTTGTGAACAGACGCCCTGTATCAATTGTATACTCGTCAAGCAGCTCTTCTACCACGGCAAGGATCGAACGGATGTCGACGCCTGGTTGCATTAGCGACCAAGTTTGGTCCAGCGATTTCGGCGAGAGTACGATATAGCCTTTGCTTTTTGCTGGTCTCAACCAAGTTAACAGGTAATCGTCTCCTCGACCGTGTCCGCCGTGTAGCGCAATAATCAGAGGCCAGCGACGATGTGGATCATAATTTTCAGGCACATATAAGGAGTATTCTCCGTGGGCGTTCGTAGCCGGGCGGTGCAGAACGCCAGTTGCCGCTGAAACGCCAGCGATAGGTGTTTCCAAATCGCCTAAGCGAGGCAAATCTTCGGGCAGGACCCAGTATGGCTGCAGTATTGGCAATTGTTGGCGTAGGCTATACAGCTGATATTTACCGAGAGAAAACGCGCGTCGGCTTTGAAAGTAGGCTACGAAAAAATTGGACTCTGACCCGGTTAAGAATGACGTATAAGCGTCGTCTAATTGGGCTATCGCTTCGCGCCATTGTTGGTGAAATGTCTCGAGTTCAGGTGGAGGAGACAATTCGTCCAGCGTCGAATTGAGCGGCGGAAACAGATCTCCCAGCGTATCGTATAACTCTTGTTTGTGCTGTTTGATTTTTGCTAGATGCAAATGCTCTTGGAGGGATTCAAACGAACGCAGGAAAGGAAGAATCTGCTCTTCTTGCTTCTGGATTGCCGTACGGTACTGTGCTGCTGGAGTCGTCATGATGTTCCTCCTGATGCGTGTGCAAGGCTACAACCCGTCTCTTGGAGTTGCAAGAGGTGGCGCTCTGTGTCAAGGTGCTGCGCTATGAAGTCTGGGGTGGAGACCACAACGACGGCATTGTTACGCACCTTACCGTCCGTAGAAAAAGTATTGAATCTCCCTACGATTGCCCCACTGTTGTCACGTTATCGCCATCCATATCTTGTGGATATTATTCGCTTTGTGTTGACTCGCGTTCGACATGAAATGTTGAGCGGCGCCATGACTGCCCCGCTCGACGAAAACGCGCTGTTGCAGCGTATCAAAGAGCTGCTCGTCCGTGACAGTCGTTCCTCTCTCCGTACGGTGATCAATGCGACCGGTACGGTGTTACATACTAACTTGGGACGAGCGTTACTTGCGAAAGCAGCGATCGACGAAGTTGTCCGCGCCGCAGTTTCTCCCGTAGCGTTAGAATATGATCTCGAAGAAGGTGGACGAGGAGACCGCGACCGGATTGTTGAAGATGATCTGCTCGCACTGACAGGCGCCGAAGCTGTGACTATTGTGAACAACAATGCTGCCGCCGTCCTCATCGCCTTGAACAGCATCGCGGAAGGGAAGGAAGGAATCGTTTCGCGCGGAGAGCTCATCGAAATCGGCGGCTCTTTTCGTATTCCAGACGTGATGCGCAAAAGCGGCGTCATCCTGCGCGAAGTTGGTACGACAAATCGCACGCACCTCGCAGACTATACAGAAGCTATCTCTTCTCAGACGGGTGTCTTATTGAAGGTCCATCCGAGTAACTATCGTATCGTGGGATTCACAAGCAGCGTCAGTTTAGCGGAGCTCGTTGCACTAGGTCGTGAGCGTCAGACGCCAGTGGTAGAAGATTTAGGCGCTGGCGCTTTGATTGATTTGTCCGTTTATGGATTACCCAGAGAACCGGTAGTTGCTGAACGCATTGCCGCAGGAGCGGATATCGTGACCTTCAGTGGTGACAAATTACTTGGTGGACCGCAAGCCGGGATTATTGTTGGCCGTCGAGAGTGGATTGATCGTATTAAAAGAAATCCGCTCAAGCGAGCACTGCGCCCGGACAAGTTAACGTTAGCCGCGCTCAGTGGCACGCTTAGTCTTTATCGCCGTTCACCTGATCTGGCGGCGGAGCTTCCTACTTTGCGGTGGTTGACTCGCCCGCGGGCAGAGATGGACGTTATTGCCGCTGCTGCGCTTCCTTTACTGCAAAGCTATCTAGGAAGCGAATTTTCGGTTACTATCGAGGACTCTACCGCACAGATTGGTAGTGGATCCGTACCAGAAGAAGAAGTACCGAGCCGAGTGATCGCGATTCGGCGCCCTCGGTTCGCCGGGGAAAAAATCGCTGACCAGTTTCGTGCGGCCGATCCTCCAATTCTTGGGAGAGTACGAGATAATGCTTTTCTGCTAGATCTACGAGGAATATTTGCAGCTGAAGAGATTATTCCCCAACATAAGGGAGTGAATTGCGAGTGAAACAGTGGCGGAGAAGGGATGGAGTCGAACCATCCGCGCAGCGTTACGCCACGCAACTC
>CAZUFQ010000897.1:0-3099 GCA_964618735.1 uncultured Enterobacteriaceae bacterium | reverse complement strand
CTTGCGGTTCCCTCGCCCCTTGGGGGAGAGGGCCAGGGTGAGGGGAAAACTCACCTTCGCCACCCTCTCCTGTGTCCTCTCCCCTCAAGGGAGAGGAGAAAACGTAGACACTGAGCACCCACATCTTGGTGTGTTGTTCCTATAGACAACGTTCCCATTCATCCCCATACTTGTTTGGCGACATTGACAACGAGCTGAAGTTTTTGCTCTTGGACCTCTTCGGCGACCGGGTTGCCCTTAAATACAGACGCAAATCCGCATTGGGTGGAAAGCGCGAGTTGGTCGCGTGGAAAGTAACGGCTTGCGTCAGTGATCCGAGCCGCTAACTCGCCCGGAGGTTCCAAAGCTGTCTTCTTGGTAGAGACGAGTCCGAGCACGACGATCTTGTCTTGCGGGACATCACGCAAGGCTTCAAAAGAACCCGATCGATGATCGTCATACTCCAAAAGAATGGCGTCGTACTTTGTGGCCCGCTGAAAAACTTGTTTCGAAATTATATCGTAGCCCCCTTGGCTCATCCAATGCCCGGCGTTGTTGCCTTTGCATAGATGTAGTCCAAATGTAACGCCGGGAGCGTCAACCAAGGCGTTGAGCATATCGATGCCTTCGCCCAGCATACGCTCGGGAGAGACGCCCCGCCTGACATAAGTGCCCTGGCGTTGAGATTCATCGACCAACGTGGCGAGCTCGGGCGCATCAATCTGGATATAGCGACAGCCAAGTTCAGCGAGTTCATGCACCTCTTGTCGCAGGATATCGACCGCATCGGCAAAGAGTGCAAACGGATCGCTATACGCGGCAATCGAGTGTTCGGGCGACCAGAAGAGCGCGAGCATCATGGGGCTGGGGAGCGTCACCTTGAGCGTCTTATTGGTCTTTCCACGCGCGTACGCGAATTCTTCAGTGGCGAGCGAGCGGCGTCGGCGAATTTTGCTGGTGATGCACACGGGTAGTTGAAAGTCCATGTCATCTTCCGGTTTTGGACCATGCCAGCGCCAGGTCGGAGTGGGAGCGGAAGAGAAACCGTCAATCGCTTCAGTCAGAGTTCCGGTGAAGACCAAACGTCGCATCTCACCGTCTGTTACGACTTCCAGTCCAACCCGCTCCTGGAGGGAAAGGGCTCTATCAACCGCGCGATCTTCAGCGCGTTTAAATTCGTGTATGGGAAGATTGCCTTTCGTCCACGCTTGACGAGCTTCGTGCAAAAAAGCGGGGCGAAGGAGTGAACCGATCGTGTCAGCACGATAAATGGCGGCCATATGACACCTCGCTCAGAAAGGAATCAACCGAACAGTTTGTGAAAAAGCTGCTTTCTAATTTCTAAATTGTTCATTCTCCGTGGGGAGCAGACTCTCATTCTTACCCATTCTCGGGCGACCACAGGGGGCCGCCCCTACTTCTTGTCTTTCGTGTCTAATAAGGATGTGACCGATTACGCCGCCAGCTGAAACTGCATCATGCCGAAGCCGACCGCCATTGTCGTTTCGTACATGACGACTTCGCCTTTGGCGCCTTCGACGGCGCCAGCCACAGCGACCCAGTTACGGATTTCATGAGTGCCGAAGCCGACCGCATCCATTTCCGCATCGGTGATTTTGCGCAGCGCCGGGCTATTGGCGCATAGCTGCTTGAGAAACTTTTTGTCGAATTTGGGATCGATCTTCCCCATGTCTGGGGTGCCGACGGCGTGTGAGAGTCCACCAGTGCCAAGGATCGCCACCCGGCGCGAGCCGCCCGCGTTGCGGATCGCATTCCCCACCATGCGACCGAACTCGTAGCAGCGCTTGACGCTTGGGAGCGGCGGCAGTACGCAGTTCTGAATGAGCCAGAGATACGAGAGATCCCACTTCGGGGTGAGGAAATTGAGCACGGTCACGAACCCATGTTCTAGCCCCGCTTCCCCAACTCTCGTCAGATCGAATCCCTGCTGTGCGCCTTCGCGTAACACTGCTTCCGCCAAGTCCGGAGCAAAGTTCACTTTGAGGCTGTTGCGCGGAATGCCAAGCCAGTTCTCAACCGGACCCACCCCGGTCTCCGCTGCGACCACGCCAAAGGTCGGGTAACGGCGGGGATCGAGCGCATTGAAGTGTTCATCAGAAATGACCACAACCGTGTCCGCGCCCGAGGCAGTGAGCGTTTCCCGTAGGGTGTTGAAGCCGCCATGAATTTTCTCCCACATGGCCTCATCAGCCATATGGGGTGCACTCGTTAAGAGGGGAACATGAACCGACGCCATTGCTGCTACGATTTGCGCCATGATGAAGCCTCCTGTTTTGTGGTGCGTGCTACGTGATGCGTAGACTCTTGCCCTTACGTTGCATCATGTGTGTTGCGTGACGCAACACGTGTTAGTGTGTCGCCCCTTGTTGTCCTGTCGCTGCTTGCAGCTGCGCAAGGTACTGCGGTAATTCGTGACGAATTGCAAAAGAATACTGCACGAGAATATACGGGTGCACGCCGCCTTTCGTGTACAACCAGCCCATGTCTTTGGCTTTGAGTCGCTCTTGCTCTTCTTGCGTCAGCCCATACTGCGCTGCGACGGCGTCCGGATCATTTTGATACTGCGTCAATGCTTCCTCTGAGCGAAAGAGATCGACGAGCATGATGTTTAATGCTTGTGCGCTCATGATGCCCTCCTTTTGCCTTCTTCTTACTACGGATCGCTACCAGAGTCATGTGGTACAGTGTGCTCATCTTTGATTCTCCGCCTCACGATCGGATCGGCTTTTCCGTAGGGGCTCAGCATGCTGAGCCCCTACCAAAACGAAACTGCACCACCGCTGAGAGACCAAAGGAGGACAGAAACAGAGATGGAAGACAGCGGAAGGAGAGAAAGTCGGGGCGTTCGGGTGAGCGCCCCGGTAGAAAGTAGACTAGACCCCAGTAGCGCTGGTGTCGATTTTCAGGTCTTTCAGCGGAGTGCGGTCCACCACTGGCAGCCGCTTCGTTCCAGGTTGTAATTTCACTGACCCTGGATAGCGCTCGAAAGGATCCTTGAGGTCATTTGCCTTGGCATGCTCTTTCAAGGCAGGCATCACTTCTTGGGCGAACAGCCTCATGCTGGTCATACGCTCTTCATTGGTACCCGGACCTTGCACC
>CAZUFQ010000896.1:0-3103 GCA_964618735.1 uncultured Enterobacteriaceae bacterium | reverse complement strand
AACCTCGCTAAAGCCAAAACCGCATGTGAGTTTTATGAAAACAAGTATTTATCGAACGGCGCGGTTGTCGCTGAATTACTAGCG
This sequence comes from uncultured Enterobacteriaceae bacterium, assembly GCA_964618735.1. Lineage (GTDB taxonomy): Bacteria > Desulfobacterota > Binatia > Bin18 > Bin18 > SYOC01. Next base: position 3,019 of record CAZUFQ010000896.1, on the reverse strand, counting down.
ACCGCCAAACACACTGGCGTGAGCATGTACGAGCGGGATGATCGACTTTATTGTTATCCTACGCTCAGCCGCGTGCTGCCCAATGACCGAGCCGTAGTCATTGATAAAGCCCGAGAACGACGCCTACGTCCGTCCGTGCTGGTGCGTCATCTGCAGGACCTCCAGAACCGACCGGTACGCTTCAAGTCGGAGGCGTTTCTAGAGTCGCTCTACGAGGCTTACAGCACGGCGGTGAAAACGCGCGGGAAAGAGCGGCGCGCCACGAGCGCCGTGGTGCCGCTCATGGAAATCTATAACCTGCTCACTATGCTTCCTGGACAAGCCAAAGAATACTCCCGCCAGGAGTTCGCCCGAGACTTATATCTGCTCGATCAAAGCAGCGTCACCGCTGTCCGCAATGGCTCCATCATTAGTTTCCACGCCGCACGCGGGAACGAAGCGCCGAGCAAAGTCATCCCCATTGTGACAAAGAACGGGCAAGCAAAAGCGTATTATGGGATTTCGTTTACTGAGGTATAACAATGAGTGCAACGTACTTACGTCCAGCAGAGTGGCTGGATATTGCCCGACGAGAATATCTGCAGAGCTTCATTCGCGAAGGTGGGGCAGCAGTAAAGTTCCTTGTGCCAACCGAAGAAATTAACCACGGCGGGTTGCGACAAGGGCTGCGGAGTCTCGCCGAGGCCGAAGGGTATCAATTCGCCTGGGTAGACGCCGCCACTACCCGCGTCCACATGATCGACCACGTATTTCACGAAGTCGCCCAGCAAATCGACTGGGATGAATTATCGTTTGCCTTCGTCTCGCGCCTGCTCGCAGAGCAAGGGTTTACACTTCCTGCTGACCGTCTCGATTTCAGTCTGCAACGGTTGGCCATTCTCAATGGACGCGAAGAGCGACTACTGCGACAGGAACTCCATACGCTGCCGGAAAAGCGCCTCATCCATGATTACCAAATGAGCCAGGATTTCCGCCTAGCGATGATCCGCCTCTGCCAGGCGCACCTGGGTGACGACAGCATGAGCCCAGTGCCGTCTGAGGTAATCAAAGAATGGCTGTGCGGCAAGCTGCGTCGGCTGACGGAAATCAAACCAGCGCTCATCTTCCAAAAGATTGCCCGAGATAATGCACGCTATCTGCTCTCCTCGCTTTCTTACTGGTTGCACCTCGCCGGGAAAAGCGGGCTCGTGCTTGCGCTCGATATTTCCCGCTGCCTCATGCAACGACCCAAGCCCAAAGAACAGCAAGATGAGAGTCGCTATTACACGTTAGCGATGGCGCTCGATACCTATGAAGTCCTGCGGCAGTGTATCGACGCGACCGACGAATTGGAATTTTGCTTCATGGTCGTCATTGCTCCGCCTGCGTTTCTTCATCCCGATGAGCGCCGCAGCGTTCACAGTTATGACGCCTTACGCATGCGCATTTGGGATGAAGTGCGCGACAAACAACGCGTCAACCCCTTCTCCACTTTAATCCGCCTTTCTTCTTATGCAGAGGCTGGAGCAGCATCGACACAGGAGTCGGTCGGATGAGCACACAAATTGTTTCTCGACGCGCCATCGAAGCATTGCGCGCCGGGGTTCCCAACCGTGACGCTGTACTCGCGCTCGGATGCGAACAACCGGCCATTGAAGAACGATTTCGCGCCCAACTCCAGGAAGCAAAAGAAGGAGGCGCCAAAGGGGCGCAAGCCGCCGGGTTTCTCATCGCTGGGGATTTTGGCGCCGGGAAGTCGCATTTACTGGAATACCTGCAACAAGTAGCGCTGGCGGAACGATTTGTATGTAGTAAAGTCGTTATTAGCAAGGAGACGCCGCTGTACGACCCCGCCAAGTTTTACCGCGCCGCCATTCGGGCAGCAGTTGCGCCCGGACGGCGGGGCGCGGCGCTGACTGAGATCGCCGCGCAACTTGATCCCCGCAGCGACGCCTATACGGAATTGAGCACCTGGGCGCATGGCCCCAGCTCTCGACTCAATTCACGTTTTGCCGCCACGCTGTTCTTGTTCAAGCGTCTCGGCATGGACGTGGAGACTCGCGATCGTCTTCTTTCATTTTGGTCCGGCGATCCGCTCGATGCAGGCGAGATCCGTAAACTGCTCAAGTCGTGCGGCGAGCGCGCAACCTATACGATTGAAAAAATCACACAAAGAGACCTCGCGTTGCAGCGGTTGCAGTTCGTTTCACGTTTGACCACAGCCGCGGGGTACACTGGGTGGGTGTTGCTGGTAGACGAAATTGAACTCATTGGCCGCTACTCCTGGCTGCAACGCGCGAAATCATACGCTGATCTGTTGCGCTGGATGGGAAAACTCCCGGGCCAGCAAACGCCTGGACTGTTGGCTATCTTTGCTGTTATGTCAAATTTTGAGAGTTATATCATCGAGGAGCGGAATGACCTGGAGCTGGTTCCCAGTAAGCTTCGCGCCAAAGATATGGAAGAGATGGCCAAGCAAGCGGAACGCGCCATGCGACTAATTCAGCGCGAGAAAGCACGCCTGCAGGCGCCGGACACGAAGGCAATCCGCCAGATGTGCAAAAAAGTCCGCTCGATTCATGCGGATGCTTATGACTGGCAGCCGCCCGCTCTCGCAGTCGAGCGCTCGGGTATTACCAGCATGCGCGAGTATGTGAAGCGCTGGATCACCGAATGGGATCTGAAACGTCTTGATCCTAGCTACATCGTTGAGCTGGAGCAAACCGAGCTGACCCAGAACTACGAGGAAGAGACCGCGCTGGAGACTTCCATTGCAGAGGAGAGCGAAGAAAGGAAGAATTGAGTCCTTGAGACAGTGGAGGCTTGACGCATTGAACCGGCAAAAAATAAAACCTTCTGAGAGACTACATAGCAGGAGAGTCACTTTCCATGGCAAAAACCGGAAAGCAGCTAGTACATGAAATCGTCGGAGGTGAGACTTATGATTACTACCCCTTAGGCAAGTATGTTGTTGTGGCTCCTGGGGTCTGTGGCGGCCGTCCAACTTTTAAATATACGCGGATTGACTTACGTCATTCGT
>CAZUFQ010000895.1:1120-3108 GCA_964618735.1 uncultured Enterobacteriaceae bacterium | reverse complement strand
GCTTCGCGGTGCAGCCAATCAGCAGACCAATCCGGCGCCACATACGCGCCGTGTCCCCAAATACTCCCGACTTCCTGGCCGCCAAACGCTTGCCAGACGTTTTGCCCGTCAAGAATATCCTGTTTACCAAAGACAATTGTACTATCTGGGGCGATTACTCGTTCAGGGATCGGAGGCGATTGATGATAGATTTCCCGCCCGTAGTATCCAAGCACAGAGAACGAGAACACAGCCACCAAACCGAGGCCAATCCATAGCTTCATATCACGCATAGCAACCCTCCCTTGCTGCTTCGCTGTGTCTACTACTGCGCCGCGTCGAATGAGCACCTCGCTCATGGAATCGAATGCGTAGCATAATGCCCCTCTTCCTCTCTTCGCCTTTCAGCGAGAAGCATGCCGAAATACAGATAGTGAATTTCACGGTTTTTCGGGCGTATATTCTCAAGAGTAAGAAAGAAGAGAGGGCGCTCTCTTCTTTTTAAGAAGAAGCAACACAGGTTTCGTTGAATTTCCTAGGGTTCGCTATTGGCATGGATTCTGCCAAGTATGGAGACATAAGAAAGGAGAACTGCGTATGAAGACAGTCGGCGAGATTATGACAACAGAAGTAACAACCCTAGAATGTAACGACTCATTACAGGTCGCAAAAGATATTATGACCCTTGGACGTGTTCGCCACTTTCCGGTTATTGAAGACGACAAGGTCGTGGGAGTAGTCAGTCAGCGGGATTTGTACAAAGCGTCCCTCGGGTCAGTCATGAAGTACGGTGAGAAAGCGCAGCGTGCGTTTTTAGAGGGTATTGCCATTAAAGAAGTGATGAGTGAACCCGTCATCACGATGGCACCCCACGCCTCTGTGCAAGAAGCCGCGCGAATAATGATGGAAAAGAAAATTGGTTGCTTGCCGGTGCTCGAAGGTCCTAAACTTGTCGGGATTGTCACCGAAACCGATATGCTCAAATTGGTGGCTCAGATGTAACACGGTATGGCTGCACCGTTTTGTTCCAGCCGGTTCCGTGGTACTTTTTCCTATTCTTAGCCCCTGTAGCGGAGACGACCGGACTATGAGTACACGAGGCACGATCCTGATAGCAGACGATGAAGCGCTTGCCCGTCAGAGCATCGCCGAAGTACTGCAGGAAGAAGGCTATCAAACTTACGAAGCGGCTGACGGTCAAGCCGCGCTTAACATTTTGGAACAGACGGAGGTCGACGTTGTCCTCTCTGATCTCAAAATGCCCAAGGTCGACGGCCTCGGCGTGTTGCAGGTTATTCGTGACCGCTACCCGCAAACGATGGTTCTCTTGATGACTGCCTACGCTTCGATCGAAACAGTTGTCGAGGCTTTGCGGTTGGGCGCGCAGGATTATCTTCTGAAACCATTGCTGGTTGACGATGTCCTCCATCGTGTCCGTCGTCTGCTGGAACATAAGCGGCAAGCCTGGGAGATTCAATTGTTGCGCCGCGAGGTTTCCCGACATTTCGACTCTGATGGCATGGTTGGGCGTAGCGCCGCCATACAAGCGCTGTTTGAGTTGACAAAGAAAGTGGCGCCCACCAACGCCACCGTGCTGATTACCGGTGAGAGTGGAGTCGGCAAAGAAGTCGTCGCACGATTGGTGCACAAGTATAGTTTACAAAAAGACCACGTTTTTCTACCGGTCAATTGTAGTGCGATTCCTGATACGCTGCTGGAAAGTCAACTTTTTGGTCATACGAAAGGAGCCTTCACCGGCGCAGTAGGCGCGCAAGAAGGCCTCTTTCAACGTTGTGCTCAACAAAATGGACGTGTTCCACCAGCAGATGAAGGTGAGACACACACACACACACACACAGAGAGAGAGAGAGAGAGAAGAGAATGTTCTTCCCTCGTCGTGCTCACGCACATTGTCAGAGCAGACTCAATCAATGTGTTCATGTGTAATGTATGTGTGTGTGTGTGTGCAGTCCCACAAGCTCTCTCAGTACTTCGATGAATACAAGGGG
>CAZUFQ010000895.1:0-1110 GCA_964618735.1 uncultured Enterobacteriaceae bacterium | reverse complement strand
TTCCATGAGCAAATCTGCGAAATTCCTATCCACTTACAACCGAACACCCCTCGAGCCATTGAAGAGCCCGAAGTGCTCCCGGCCGGCGCCACTACACCCATTAAAATCCACATCCGCATCATCGCCGCAACCAATCGCAACCTGAAGCAAGAAGTCGAAGAGAAACACTTCCGTGAGGATCTGTATTATCGCCTGAACGTTATCGAGTTACACGTCCCTCCGCTACGAGAACGGCGCGAAGATATTCCCCTCCTGGTAGACTATCTCGTACAGCGTCATAACCGCGACATGAAGAAGACATACAAAGGCGTGGACAACGCCACCATGAAACGGCTGATGTCGCTGCCATGGAAAGGCAACGTCCGTGAACTAGACAACATCCTTGAACGGGCGATGATTTTGGGCGACGGAGAGTGGATCAATCCTACCGACTTGCCCCATGGGGAAGCCGCGGCCAACACCCCGGAGGTTGTCTCACCCACGGACAATCTTAAAGAGGCTGTGCAGTCTTATGAACGCAGCCACATCGAAACAGTTTTAAAAAAGACAGATGGTGATAAGAAACGGACGGCGGAACTTTTAGGGCTCAGCTTGTCTTCACTCTACCGCAAGATGGACGAACTGAGCGTTACACTCGATACTCAGTCATAAGGTGATTTGTGGCGATTCTAGGAAACAGCAAGCGTATTTTTCCTAGTTATTAGAAAATTCCGCCTTTTTCCCACCTTTTCTCTGTTCTTTCTCCTGGCATAATGCGTGCATATCCCTTTCTCATTGAGGAGTCCGCCTATGAAAAACCTCAGCATACGGCCATGGATGAAGGATACGCCGCTCACCGTCGGCCCTAAAGAAAATCTTCGACGCGCCCGTGGACTCATGCAGTCAGCCAACGTGCAAGAATTACTTGTTGTCGATGACGGAAAACTCGTTGGTACACTAAATGAACAAGATATTTGGGCGCATTGCCCCACCAGCACCCTGGTGCTGGATGAAAAGCAGACAAACGACTTGTTGGAACAGGTTCGCGTAGGGGGGGTAATGACATTGCACCCGCCTATCATTAAACCAGACACACCCTTGCGAGAGGCCCTGCAACTCTTTGCCCAGACC
>CAZUFQ010000894.1:0-3113 GCA_964618735.1 uncultured Enterobacteriaceae bacterium | reverse complement strand
CAAACCTGTCTCACAAAAGATGATGACGAACAGGAGAAGATAGGTCCACCCGCCGTAAGTTTGAATGACCGTGGCGAGATGGGTGTCGAGATGCAAAAAAAGATTGATGAAATAAGTGACTAGCTCCACGCAGACTCCTTTGACGAACAAAATGAGAGACCATCACAGTGAAAATGATGGGGAAGCAGCGGTCACGTCATTCCAATGAAAGCAGGAATCCAGGCGGAATAACTAGAGTCAGGTGAATGCTTTCCCTGGATGCCCGCCTGCGCGGGCATGATAACCCCTGATTCCTCAAAATCAGTATGGTGAATTCGTTCTCTCTGTTAGTGTACCACACCAGTTGTGAAGAGTGGGAGCAAAACCCCACATCCAAGCAGAACTTGGGCCTAAGAAAGCCGTGGCGAGCGGAATAGATAACATTTCTTGAAAAATCAGACTAATCCGCAAACTTGGGGATGACTTTAGTAGCGAATAAATCGAGCGAGGTCATGACTTGGTCGCGCTCGTGGATGCCTTGTGGAATGAGCAGGAAGCATTCTTTGAAATTCAGCACCTTATGGGCTTCATCAAGCCGACGGCAAATAAAATCCGGGTCGCCAACAAGTAGTTCCGGATGGGCTTGGCCGAAGGGAAGAAACCACTCATCCCACATCCACATCATGTCTTTTTGCCATTCTTGCGCTTGCGCCATGGTTGGGGCGCAGATCATTGCTCCACCCCAGGCTGCCTCGTTGCCATGCTCGATCTTGTGTCCATACTTAACCGTTTCATTGCGATAGCCGTTCCACACCCGTTTGCAGAACTCTAGGTCCGACGCTAATACAATTGGCTTGCCGCCATAGCGCGCCCAAAACAAGGCCGTTCGTAGACTATGAGTAAATCCACCGTACAGAGGAGGATGGGGTTGTTGCAGCGGCTTGGGAGCAATGCCGATTTCACGGATACGCATGTGCTCGTCCACGCCGCGACCATATCTGGTGTAGGCCAGATGCGGATGCGGATTGACAAAATCTGCTGGAGGAATCGTCCAATGTTTTCCCTGGTAACTAAAGGTGTCTTCTTTCCAGGCTTTCAACACAATATCTACAAATTCTGTGAAGTATTCGCGGTTAAGGTCATCATCCGGGCTGTTACGATTCCAGTCGCCAACGGCGTTGAGTTCTTCGCGAATGCGGAAGTTATGGACCCAACGTGCTTGATAGCCGCGGACTAAGCCGACTCCCAAACGACCTCTCAACATGTGATCAAGCGTGGCAGTGTACTCGGCGACTCGAACAGGATTATGAGCCGGCGCTACCCAACCGACCATGTTGACGCGGAGTTTTTTACTGTGTTGCCCAATCCACATGGCGAGTAATCCTGGCTCGTTGCTGGCCTCGAACCCTTCGATTTGCAAGTGATGCTCTGGATGGCCAAAGCCAGTGAAGCCTGATTGATCGGCAAATTGGACATATTCAGCGATCTCGTCGAGCGTGCGTTGATACAGCGCTGGATTCTTTCCTGCCATGCCCGCTTCTATTTCATGACGGCGTCCGAGCGTGGCGTAGACGAACAGGTGAAATTGCATCGTTTCCACTCCTTGTCGATAGTCAGAAGATCGAGGATTTGTCCGTTGTTCTTTGCCGAGGTAAGGTACGGAAATTCTTCCGACGGGTCAAACTTTAGGGACCTGACATTCCATACCGGGCAGTGCATTAGGGTACAATAACCCTATGAGGATCGCGGGGATTCGTCTTGATTCCGATGTTGCTCACGCTGCTTCTCAGGCTGTACTCGACAGTGCATCGAGACTGGTAAAGTCATCCACCCAACTTCCCCCTCTTTCCGTTGGACAAGAGGTCGAAGCTGAAATTGTTGATGAATTAAATGATGGATTGGTATTAGTGCACCTTGCTGGCGCTTTTCTGACAGCAGAGGCGTCCGATGCCTTGCCACTAGGGGCAAAGTTTGCTGCACGGGTCGAGCAATTACAACCACAAGTTGTGTTGAGGGTGCTAATCGAGCCAGGGGAAGAGGACGAGTCTCAGGACGAATCAACCATACAAGCCGAAGCGGTTAAGCTCTTACGGGCTGAGATTCCACACCATACATCAGCTGCCGGATCTTTAGGCGAGCTGACGCAGGAACTGACCTCTTTTATCGAACAGTTCCCTCAGGAAAACATTCCTCCGCATCTCATCAAACTGCAAACTTTAATCAAGACGATTTTGCCCGAGCAGGGACCGCCAACCGCAGCACAGCTTGCCGCATTCATTCGGGACAGCGGTTTGCACTACGAGGCCAAGCTGTTCCACGCCGCGGCAAGCAATCCTCAAGAACTGTTTCGTATGGCGGAGGAAGATCTCAAAGCGGCGTTGTTACAAGCGTTGCAGGATCTCAATGATGAAATGGCTTCATCGCCCTCCCTCACTCTTGCTGCTTCTCTTGGGCGTCATTTAGAACACATCGAGAGTCAACAGGCCGTTAATATCCTCGCCCAAGCGCAAGGAGGACCGTATCAGGTGCAGATCCCTTTTTTTACAGCGCAAAGATTAACCACGGCGTTTCTTTCCATTGAGCCGGAGGGGAAAGGAAACGGAGAGACAGAGAGGCAGGGAAAAGGCGAAACGGGGAAGGGATACAATATCCTCTTTGCGTTGGATCTAGAAAACTTTGGTCAAACACGAATTGACGCCCGTATCGGGCAGGGGTTGCTGTGGGCAGTTTTCTACGTTGATCAGCCTGAATCTGTGGCGTTATTGCAACGCGAGCTGCCAGATTTTCGCATTACTCTGCAATCGCTCGGCTATGCAGATGTCTCATTGATGGTCAGGCCGCTTCGGCAGCTTGCTCCTGAAAAACGGGAAAAATTCGAGGCTCTGACGATTGGCGTCCCTGCTTCCATCCATCTGTTGGATATGAAGGCGTAATATGAGCAAGACTCCGACTCAGGCGCGACAAGCTGTAGCACTTCGCTACAAGCCTGAAGAAGATCAGGCCCCAAAGGTGAGTGCGAAAGGAAGAGGGTTTCTTGCGGAAAAGATTATAGAGATGGCAAGAGCACACCAGATCCCCATCCGTGAGGACAAGAATCTGGTGCAGGTACTCTCGCGTCTTGAATTGGAACAAGA
>CAZUFQ010000893.1:0-3116 GCA_964618735.1 uncultured Enterobacteriaceae bacterium | reverse complement strand
CAGCGGCGCTGGTGCGCGTCGGTCGGACCATGATCTCTTCGCTTGACACGCCAACAATCGTGCAACAGCTGTGCGAAATTGTCGTTGACGTGCTGAGTTGCGATTGTTGTCATGTGTCGCTGTTGGATACGAAATCCAATGTGTTTGTCAACGCCGCGAGCTTCGGCTATACCCTTGAGCAACAGGAATTACTGCGTCTATCGTCGCTTCCTCAAGAAGCGTTGGCCACATTGGGAAACCAGTTTCTCGATAGCGAGGAGGCGCAAACCGTAAAGACGGCTGTCCCTCCACGCTCTATGCTTGATGCGGTGCTCCAGCAAACCGACATCCGTACTGCCCTGTTCGTCCCGCTTCGCCGCGGCTCCCAGATCATTGGCGTATTGAACGCCGCTTGTCGGAGCGACCGTGACTTTAGCGCTAAACATCAGCGTTTGGCGAAGGGGATAGCCCAGTTCGCCGCCCTAGCGCTCACGAACGCCAAGCTGGTGGAAGAGTTACAAGAGGTCAATCGTCTGAAGGATGATTTCGTCGGCGCTATGTCGCACGAGCTACGCACTCCGCTGAATGTCATCCTTGGCTACACAGAACTCCTTTTAGACGATACCTATGGCGCGGTCTCCATGGACCAAGGCGCTGCGCTGCGGAAGATCGATCAACATACGCGCGAGCTCGTTGACTTGGTCAGTAATTTGCTCGACATCAACCGCCTCCGGGTCCGCAGAATTCCTCTCCAGCTAGGAGAAATCGAGGTGGACGCGCTCTTTGCTCAATTGCAACTTGAAGTCCCCACAAAGTATCAAAAACCGACGGTTGAGCTGCAATGGCAATGGGAACCAATTCCTTTCCCCTTATACACGGACCCGGTCAAGCTCAAGGTTGTCCTCAAGAACCTTATTAATAATGCGTTGAAATTCACGGACAAAGGAACTATCACTGTCGCCGCCCGTCTCGAGGGCGCTGGCGTCGGGTTTTCCGTGCGTGACACAGGAGTAGGGATTGCGCCGGAACATTTGCCGCTTATTTTCGAAGCATTCCGTCAAGTCGATAATTCCAGCACCCGACCGTATGGAGGCGTAGGCCTAGGGCTCTACATAACCAGACAATTACTTGATTTGCTTGGGGGCTCCATCACTGTGGACAGCACCCCCGGCAAAGGCTCTACATTTCGGGCGTGGATTCCGGTGCGGCTCCAACCCGAGGGCGGCGACTGACCGACCTTGCCTTCTCTGGCTGCATTCCGTTACCCTCCTTCTTATGACAACACACCCTCTTCCCCCGGGTCTAAAGCTGCCCCCAGCCCTGCAACTCCTTTACTGGATTTATCGTCCAATCACCTTCATGGAAAGCTGCGCGCGCCGCTATGGCGACTGTTTTGTGGTGCGCTTAGCCCTGAATGCCCCCTTTGTGGTGTTTAGTGATCCGGAAGCAATCAAAGAGATCTTTACTGGAGACCCGGAAAAACTTCCGGCTGGAGAGACCCGCGCCATTTTAAAGCCGTTGGTCGGACAGCACTCTGTGCTGGTTCTCGACGGCGCTCAACACGCGCAACAACGCAAACTGCTGATGCCGCCGTTCCATGGCGAACGCATGCAAGCGTACGGCGAGGTGATGCGAGACATTACTGACCACACGATTGCACGCTGGCCAGTGGGACGCGCATTCCCGATCCAACCGGAAATGCAAGACATTACACTCAATGTCATTTTGCGGACCGTCTTCGGCATCGATGAAGGCGCTGAACTGACTCAGCTGCGCGCCCTCCTCGTCGAACTCCTGACCCTGGGGACGAACCCGCTCAATATGATTCCTTGGTTTCCGACGCTGCTCGGCCCGTTCACCAAACGACAACAGGTCGAGAAACTTATCGAAGAAGTAGACAAGGCCCTGTATGCCGCCATCGCACGGCGGCGCGCCGCAGGCACAGCCAAGCGTACGGATATTCTCTCCCTGCTGATTGATGCGCGTGACGAACAAGGGCAACCCATGACGGATGTCGAGCTGCGCGACGAGTTGATCACTATGCTCGTCGCCGGACATGAAACGACGGCGACTTCGTTATCGTGGACCTTCCACCAATTGCTGCAACATCCGGAAGTGTTAGCACGATTGAAAAGCGAGCTACAGTCCGTCACGAACAACGGTCCCATCTCCCCCGCGTCTGTCAACAAACTAGAATACCTCGACGCGACTATCAAAGAAGCGCAGCGCCTCACCCCAATTGTACCGTTAGTCGGGCGTCTTCTCCATGAACCGATGCGCATCGGGGGACGCGACTTGCCTGCGGGAGTCGTCGCCGCGCCATGCGTGTATCTCACCCATCGCCGACCAGATATTTGGCCGAACCCAGAGCGTTTCGATCCTGATCGCTTCCTCACCAAGCGGCCCAGTCCCTATGAATTCTTTCCTTTTGGCGGAGGTAATCGTTACTGTTTAGGAGCAGCGTTCGCCTTATATGAAATGAAAATCGTCTTGGCTCAGGTCTTATCTCGTGTGGTATTACGAGCCGCGCCTGGACGCGCAGTGCGTGTCGTCCGACGCGGCGTGACCTTCGCTCCATCGGAGGGCATGCCGGTTGTTCTTGAGTCGTTGGCAGCATAAGAAAATTCCTAAAAGGAGGTGTCCAATGGGAGCTGCAGAAAATAAACAGGTGGTCTTAGGATTTGTCGAGGCGCTCTCGCGCGGCAATATCGACGCAGTAGGCGCTGCATTAGCAGACGATGCAACTTGGTGGTTGCCTGGCTCACTGCCAGTGTCTGGTACGCATCGCGGCAAGAAAGGGATTTTTGACGGATTCCTGGCGAAGGCCGCCCCGTTGTTCGAACCGCACAGCTTGTCAATTCAAGTACAAAACACCATCGCCGACGGAGACAACGTTGCAGTGGAATGGATTGCCCGCGGTAAAACCGCTAAGGGCAAAGCGTATGAGAACTACTACAACGTCGTATTTGAAGTAAAAGGCAACAAGATCCAAGCCGTGCGCGAATACGTCGATACATTGTACGCGAAAGAGGTGTTGTTTAGCTAAAGAAACAACGAGGCGGGTGTAAAAGCCTGCCTCGCAAAAGATCGGCTCCTACATGACGACCCACCTGAAAGCGACTCAGCTTTCCGAGATT
>CAZUFQ010000892.1:0-3117 GCA_964618735.1 uncultured Enterobacteriaceae bacterium | reverse complement strand
CGTCAGGTTGCTCATCGTTGCCGTGCCGCCCGTAACGTGGACGCCGCCGCCGCTGGTCGTCGCGGTGTTGCCGCGAATCGTCCAACCGTTTGAGGCGACGCCGGTGTAGGTGAACGTGCCGGTGGCGACAGACACACCGCCGCCGTTGGCCGCCGAGTTGGCTTCCCCTGCCGTGGTGCCGCCGCTGGGGAGGTGGGTGTGGGTGGTGTGGGGCGGCTTCATTATCCTCAGGGCCGTAGGTGAGTACCCAAACGGGTTTGCCGGCGCGGGCTGTCTCTGGCCCAATTGGCCGGCCCGCGGGGGTGTCATGGTAGCATACCTCGACCATAGTCTGCCCGCAGCTGGCAGGCACTGGCTGTACTTCGACTATGGGACGCGGACCACTGATGCGTTGTATGGACCCTATCAGGAAGAGGTAGATCAGGTAATGCAGGCCAAAGGCTACACCAAGGGGAAGGACTGGCTGACGCTCAAGTTTGAGGGGGCGGAACATAGCGAGCGCGCGTGGCGCGCGCGAGTACACCTTCCCTTGGAGTTTCTCTTGGGCAAGAAATGAGGCTAGTCGGGGTCAGGTCGTGGGAGGATAGAGGGCAAAAACCAGGTAGTCATCGCACCCTTCCAGCTTTCGACCGTGCGGTTCAAAACGGCGACGATGGATTGCAAGAAGGGATTATCGGGGTTCTCATGCCCACTGCAGCGGCATAAGCAACGGAGATCAGCAGGGTAGAAGCATGACGACGGTGTGCGCCCCAAGCTCGCACCCTCCGCCGATTCATTGGGCAGTGCTGTCAACATGACATGCTCTGTGCCAAAGGTGACAAGCGTTGTCATTTTTGGCACGTCCTCTTTTCGCAGCTGCCGCAAAACTCCTCCTCTATACGCCTTCTTATTGATGGCATGACCTGTGCTCACGAAGTGCGTCGGGCCCGAAAAGAGGCGGAAGGGGAACCATGGCTGTCCTGGATTTTTTACAGCTGCAGTGAAAAGCGTGCTGGGTTATGGTTCCTCTTCTTCTCTTCTGCCTTAGGACGTTGGTGAGCAGAACAGTACTGGAACAGAAACGATTACAAAAGGAAAATACTACGGAGCAGGTCAGTGCGACGGCGCGAAAACGCATGAGCAAAGCCGCCCCGCCAATGCACTGAATGCCGAGTACAATGTCGCGAGTACTCCGCAGCCGCCATTGACTACCACCATTCCAGCTTCACCTGGGCGATTATCAAGAGGTTTTAGTCCTGCTGCGGGGAAGCCAATTCGTCGTATTTCGGTTAATAACGAGAGAAAAGCATGAAACCTGGTTACCTGATGTTCCTCGCCTTCTACCTTGCGTTCACCTTTGGGCTTGTCCTATTCCTGAGTCTGCCGCCTTCTTCTGCTCCGTCCGAGGACAAATCCATTGACCATTCCCCAGCCATGCAAGCCCGGCGCTTAGTGGCGATTCAGCGGCTCCAAAAGGAAGGCCTGATCAAGAAAGTCGAATGTGAGGCGCCTCAACGCCTCTGGATTCTCCCCGCCTTTTATGGCCTGACAATGGATGACAAGAGCGTCGTGGCCAGCCTTAGTTACGCCTATTGCTTCCCCCAGGTGGCCACGCACAATGTGTTGCTTCTGAAGGACAATAAGACAGGGAAAACCGCAGGGCAGTTTTCCCGCCTCGGGCTGGAGATGCAATAGAATAGGCATCCTCGTTCGACAACGAAGCGCACGAGCAACGCCGGGCTACAAATGTCTACTGCCCTTCAGCTGGGATGAATCGGCGCGAGTCATAGCCGTCCGGGACTTCGGGCTGGCCATACAGCTCGACCGCCGGGCTGATCTCCGCTAGAGAACATGCCAGATAGAGAAGATTGCGACCCTCAGGCGTAAGATTTTCGAGCTGAAATTCACTCAAGTAAGCAAGCACCTCCTTGATCTGCGGCATCAGGGCGTCATAGAGTGCGCGCAACTCCGTGATATCGCTGGCTAGGCGCTTAGCGTGGCGTTCCGCTTCCGTAGGCAGAACCCAAACGCTTGCGAATGGTTCGAGATCGCGAAGTTGGTCAGGCAGCCGGGCGTCGGACATGATTCCCTCCTCCGCCGCGCCGCACCCTGACGCGGCCGTTCGTCAGACCTATGTACTCGGCGAGCACCTTATTGTCGTGTCTCAGCAGCAGTTCTTCGTCTTGAAAGTTGAAATGTGTTTTGGCCCCAGAGGCGATAACCGCCTGCGTATTCTCCATTGTGCTCGCGTCTTCCATGATCAGATCGCGATAGGTCACGCGCGCATGCTCCTGGCTGAAGCGTTCCGCGGCGTTACGCGGATGTGGGAAGTATGCGCGGACCTCCCACAGCGTCCGATCCACGGCAATTGGCCAGAAGTTGTAAGTGAAGTAGCCGTTCTCCAGCATGTCGATTGTGTAGTTCGGGAAAACGGCGTTAATGTTGAGGACCCAATTCGGATCTTGAGCGGGATTGACCCCTTTGGGCGGCTCACGCGTGAAATCGCTCTTGAGCACGAACGACGCATAGCGGTACGCGCCTGCCTCCAGGCGCAACGGCCGAAACCCGGGGTTAGCCGGCAGCGACCACCGCTGATGCAATGGGAACAGTTTGAAATAGAGCGCGTGGCTGAAAGGATTCTTCCGGTCAGTGTACGAGTCGCGTGCAGAACGTCGATGCAGGAACGCCACGTGATAGGCTTCCTTGAACGCGTCGCGGAGCAGCTTCCAGTTGCAACGTAGCTCGGTGCACCACTCATAGCAGGTTGCGCCGTTGGCGGCGAAGGGATAACCCTCAAGCGCGTCGGCCCACTCGCCCAAATATTCACGCAACGGCTGTTCGGGATTGAGGTTGATGAAGAGAAAGCCTTGCCAGGTATCCAGCGCGATCGACGTGAGTCCAAGTTGTTTCTTGTCGAGATTGAAAAAATTCTTCTCGTCGGGGATGGCCAGCAAATTGCCATCCAGTCCGTAGCACCATCCATGGAACGGACAGGTAAAAGTTGACGCGCAGCCCCTCGCTTGCCATTCCACCTTGTTGGATCGATGGGAACACGCGTTGTGGAACGCACGGATCCGTCCGTCTTTGCCGCGCACGACGATAATCGAAGTCTGCGCGATCGCGAGGTCCTTGACGAAG
>CAZUFQ010000891.1:0-3123 GCA_964618735.1 uncultured Enterobacteriaceae bacterium | reverse complement strand
CTTTGCAACATGATCATCTCGCGGCTGCGTGCCGAGCTTACACAAACCTGGGGATGTTGTTGGCCGCCATTGATCGAGAGCAAGCGTTATCCTACTGTCACGAAGGGTTAGCTCTGGCGAAGAAGATCGGCGACCTTTCTCAACAATCCTGGCTCTACTCTAGTGTCGCGAGTAGTTTTTGTTCGCTGGTGGGTGACTGCTCTCGGGGTGTTGAAGCAGCCGAGGCTTCTATCGCGCTCGACCGGCAACTTGGCCAACGCAACCATCTGCCGATTCCCTTGATTTTGCTCGCACAGATCCACCAGTGCCAGGATCAATTGGAAGAGAGCGAGCACTATTATCGTGAAGCGTGCATCATTGCTGAAGAGACCGGTGAACCACAGCACCTGTTTCCTTGTTATGACGGGCTGGCTACCCTCTTTCTTGCGCGTGGGGACACCGTAAAGGCGGAGGAATATCTGGAGAAGAGTCTGGAAATATGCCAAAGGACCGGGTATTCGCCAGACACGTTGATCATGCTCCCGTTCCTCTGTTGAGCGTGCTTGTTGTAAGGAGGCAAAAGAATGGAACAGCAAGAACAATTCGGAGTGTTAACCGTTGACGCTGTAGCTCCCAATTTTCGCCTGGCTTCGGCCCAGGGGCATGATATTGCGCTCGAAGATTACCAGGGGCAAAGGAACGTGCTCTTATGGTTCTCCAGAGGGCTCTTTTGCCCATTCTGTCGGCGCTATATGACGCAATTGCGCCTCAGTTACGATGAGCTCCAGAAACGGAACACCGAAATCCTGCAGATCACCTGCAGCACTCCGGAGGAGGCCCAACTGTATTTTCGGCAATACCAGCTCTCGTTTCCTTACCTGTGTGATCCGGAACGAGCCATATTCCCTATGTATGGCATCCGCATCATGCAGTTCGGCATTGGACATCTTGTCGCGAACGCGGTTGCCGGCACAGCGGCGGCGATGAGTGATCGTCTATTCCGCGGCGAAAAGACTCCTTCTCCTATGCCCTATATGAAGCGCTCCGGTCCGACGGACATGGAACAACAGGCTGTTTTTCTCATTGATAAAGCCGGCGTCATTCGCTACGTCCACAGTACTGGCGCTATTGGGGGCCTCCCTTCTAACGCTGAGTATTTACGCCAACTCGATAAGTTGCAGTAATAGACTAGTTTTTACGGCTGTGCAGGAGGAAATGCATGTCTGACCTGGGCCTCACGCATATTGCCTTGCCGGTGAGCAACATAGACGCGAGTGTCGCATTTTATGAAAAGTATGCTTACATGCAGATTGTCCACAATCGCGTTGATGCTGAGAGCGGGATCAAAGTGGTCTGGCTCACCGATCACACCAGACCCTTCGTGGTTGTGTTAGCCGAGATTGCTCCGGTGGGGACTCCTCTGTTGCCGTTTGCGCATCTGGGCGTGGGCTGCGCATCGCGTGAGGAAGTAGATCGGTTGTGTGAGCGGGCTCGCAGCGAGGGATGTCTACACTCCGGACCTACAGATTCCGGGTATCCGATTGGCTACTGGGCGTTTATCGCCGATCCAGACGGGCACACGTTGGAAGTCTCTTTCGGACAGGAAGTGGCGCTAGCTGTAGCCCAAGCGCGGCAATAGCAAACCTGCCGAGATGCCATGATCGAAGCCTAAAACAGGAGTTATATCTGTGGCAATGAAGCGACGCACAAGTCTTTTCATCGACGAGGCCCTACTACGGAAAGCGCGCAAGGTCCTACATGCGTCGACAAATAATGAGGCGATCACCCGCGCCCTGGAGGAAGCAGTTGCGAATAAAGACGTAGAAACGTCGCTCAAGGAGTTACTACGGAAAGGCCGAGGTCGGATTGTTGACGTCTACCAAGAGGCAGAGTGAAATATATTCTTGATACTAATGTCTATCTGTTTGCCATCAATTCAGAAGCCGGAGCTGCGTTTTTTACTCGCCGTTTTTTCCCTCTCATCTTCCGCACCCATATTGCTAGTGTTGTGATCGAAGAGTTGTATGCCGGAGCTTTGGATATACAAGCAGTACAGCTCGTTGAACGCTACGTTCGTGCGTTGGAACAGACCAAGCGAATTGTGACCCCGACGTTTCAGGACTGGAAAGACGCGGGGAAGCTCGTGGCCCAGATCACCAGAAAGGAATCAGGGCGGAAGTCTAAGGTGCAACAAATGCTGAACGACATTCTCATCGTTCTCTGTGCTCGCCAAATTGGAGCGACAGTCTGCACTTTCAATCGCGAAGATTTTACTTTGATCCGTCGATACAAGACTTTTTCGTTAGAAACGCTCAATTATCCATAGATGGTGAGAAACTGTCTGTAGGACTGTTCACACACAGGAGGCCAGCCGTGGTGACGGGCCTTTCTCTGTTTCATTCTCCTTGGCGATAGTTATAGAGTGAGCGAAGCGAACGCGCCATCAGCCAGACGGTGAACAAGTCTCCTGAGAAACTGAGATTCGCTTGGCTCATTGCAGAGCAGGTCTGTAGGGGCGCAGCATGCTGCGCCCAGCGGCGCTACTGTCTCATTGCATTGATTCTGAGGGATTCGGTCTCGTCATGCCCGCGTAGGCGGGCATCCAGGGAAATTCAGTATTTGCCACCGGTTATGCCTCCTGGATTCCGGGTCTCGCGGTGCTTGCCCGGAATGACGTGGCCACTGTTTCTCCATCATCTTTCCTGCGTCAGACCACTACGCATTCGGGGCGTTCGACAAGATCATCGTTGCTGCGGCGCTGAAGATGCCGCCTAAGCCATGCGCCAGGGCGACTTCGACATCTTTGACTTGCCGTTCGCCGCATTCGCCGCGTACTTGTCGTACTGCTTCGAGGATGATGAACATGCCATACATGCCGGTGTGAGCATACGATAACCCGCCGCCGTTCGTATTCATGGGAAAATCGCCGCCCGGCGCGGTGCGTTGTCCCGACACAAAAGCGCCGCCTTCACCCTTTTTACAGAATCCCAGATCTTCTAACGCTAAAATGGGCGTGATCGTGAACGCGTCGTAAAACATCGCCACATCAATATCTTTATGCGTGACCCCGGCCATGGCGAATGCTTGGGGGCCGGAGATCGTTGCGCCAGTCGCTGCGGTGAAGTCCGGCATCTGGTTGAACCA
>CAZUFQ010000890.1:0-3128 GCA_964618735.1 uncultured Enterobacteriaceae bacterium | reverse complement strand
TCGTCAACATGATAGAGTATCTGACCGCCCAAGGAGTAATTGCAGAAGTAGACGGGCGCTGGCGGCTGCAAAGAGGAGTCGAAGAGGTTGGACGCGGGGTGCCGGAGAGTTTACGCCAATTGATTGAGAAGCACATTGAACGGCTCAGTGAGGAGCACCAACAACTGTTGGAAATGGCGAGCGTCGTCGGGGTGACGTTTTCCGCGACCGCAGTGGCTGCTGGGCTTCAGATTGAGGTGGAGGCCGTGGACCAGCAGTGCGAAACGTTGGCTCGCACCGGGCATTTCCTTCGCTCACAAGGAATCGAAGAATGGCCGGATGGAACCATGGGGGGACAGTATAGCTTCTTGCACGCGCTCTATCAGCAAGGATTATATGAGCGTATCGCTGAGGCGCGCCGTGTACGGTTACATCGGCGTATTGGAGAACAGAAAGCAGCGGCGTATGGCGAACGGGCGCGTGAGATCGCTGCGGAACTTGCGGTCCATTTTGAGGCAGGACGAGAGTATGGCAAGGCGGTGCAATATCATCGACAGGCCGGTGAGGCGGCTGCACGCTATAGTGCGCATCAGGAAGCGCTGAGTCACTTAAAGCGTGGCTTGGAACTCCTCACCATGCTGCCAGACAGTCCGGAGCGCAGGCAACAAGAAGTGCGGTTGCAACTTGCGCTTGCCAATCCCCTCTACGCCATCGGGGGCCGGACCGCTTTAGAAGAGATGGAGCACGCTTACCTGCGAGCACACGAGTTGTGTCAACAATACGGTGAGTCTTCCCAGCTTGCCTCGATCCTCTTTGGCCTGTGTATGGTATATGAACTGCGGGGAGAAATACAAAAGAGCTTAGCCATGGCCGAGCAACTGCTCGCACTCGCGCAGAAGGGACAGAAGCCGGGACTCCTCTTGCGGGCCCACCTGGCCCTGGGAAACGTCTTGTATTTCCTTGGTGACTTTCCTGCGTCGCAGCACCATCTTGAACAAGCGTTGACTATCTATAACCCAGACAAATATAGTCCTCGCGTCTCCAACATCGCCCAGGACCTTGGAGTCGTCTGCTTATCCCGCGCTGCCTGGGTCCTGTGGTGTCTTGGATATCCAGAGCAAGCACGTCTCAGCAGCGACAAAGGACTGGCCTTAGCACGCGAGCTGTCGCACTTTCTCAGTGAAGCATTTGCGTTAGATGGGGCCATTGGTGTTGCCCAAGAATGTGGTGAGCTGCCAACGGTCGAGCGGCATGTCGAACGCATGGTCACTCTCAGTCAGGAGCAGGGCTTTCCCTACTGTTTGCTGTGGGGAACGATGGTGCGCGGATGGCTACTTTCCATGCAAGGAAAGGGAGTAGAAGGCATTGCCCAACTACGCCAAGGAATCGACGCCTTACTCAAGGGAGGACAAGAATTAGGCATTCTATATTTTATGGGCTTGCTGGCCGAAGCCTATGGAAGTACCAAACAGATTGAAGAAGGATTGACCCTGCTAAACCAGGCGTTAGAAATCGCTGAACTCCGTGAAGAGCGCTTCTACGAAGCCGAGCTGTATCGACTCAAAGGCGAGCTGACGCTACAACAGCTTCAAGTTTCAGGTTCCAAGTTTCAAGTCCCAAGTTCGAAAACCAGAAACCAGAAACGAAAAACCAGCCCCTAAGCTCCGACCCTCAAGATGAATATCCGCACGTTGTTCACATACCGAATGTGCAAGCGGCGATACGGATTGAGCTAGGCTCCGGTGCGTTCTACCATCCAGTGATAACGGCCCAGTCGCTCGGAGGACTCGACACCCCGCGGGGCAATCCGGGACGTAATCTCGCGCCGGCGCAACTACCAGGACAGAATCAATCCGTTGGGTCACAGTCGACGTGGGCGTTGCGAGAGATTGATCACTCGTGTATCCCGCGGTTGTCGGATGCACGACCCGAAACGCATCGGAAAAGCCAGCCTCACGCGTCAGGGTCGTCATCGCCTCAGAATCTTCCACTGCGTTAAAATCTCCCATGAGAAGGAGCGACAGGGCGCGGAACTGAGACCGCAGATGCGTAGCTATTGTGCGATGCTGGATGGCAATACCAGAGGTGTGGGTAGGCCCCACCTGGAGCGGTCCCCACGGCGTGCACAGTGTTGCGGCGAGTAGCACTCGCGGTTCCGTAATGCGGCTCCCGCGCGGGAGTTCTTGAACGTCCCAGGCCAAGAAAGGACATCGGTTTAACCATCTCCCCTTTTCTGATCCACACCCGCTTGAAGGAAGCTTCCTTCCCGGGGTGGCTGCTTCCGACATAAACGGACCATTCGCTTCCATGGTGGAATGATCCAGCAGAACGAGAAAACAATAGTCACCAAAGGTGCGTTGCGCACCGTGCTCACCTCGTCAAACAATCTCCTTTGCGATCTGCCTCTCCTCACCGAGATCTTGGATCTTGCTACTCATGAGGAAAAGAACCGGAGATGACGTTTGCCCAACGTGGATTCCTCCCCCTCTGGAAACAGGCCCCCGAGCGGCGCGCCCCAATCTGGAGGCGGAGCCTCGGCGGGCGTCTTCAGTTCCCGAGGTTTGCACTGACACGGGTAGGGGGAGCGAGGCAGAGCTGATTAGGGAAATCCTCTTGCTTCTCTTGCATGGTCTCCTTCTGCCCCTCTCGGTTCCCTCAAAGATCTCTACCGACTTCGTCGTACAGCCCTCACTGCGGCCTCAAGAACGGGACAGAGGAGAGCACTGGCGAGAGGGAGCGCCCTCAGGCCTCCAACACGTTTCGTCCGAGGCTACACGGTGGCTCGACGTGATTTATGGACTCCGGTGTTGCGCTAATACCCACGGGAGCAGAGCGGGGTCCCTATAGGCTCTCCTCCAGCACCGGTGTCCAGCCTCAGCATATTCTGTGTACTGCACCTTCCCCCCCCCGGCTGTGAGAGCAGCAACAATGGCCCGTGTTTCTGACACTGGAAACACAGGATCCTTCGCACCATGAAAGATCCAAACCGGTGTAGAGCCAATCTTCCTTAAGATTGCCAGGGAGGCGGCGGCAATGGACTCTTCCGTGCAGGGCTGCGTAAGGCATTGCGCCTCCGCCAGCACCCGCACACTCCCAGCCACGGACACTAGAGCGGCAAACAACTCAGGGTGGGCGCTCGCCAGCGCCCA
>CAZUFQ010000889.1:0-3131 GCA_964618735.1 uncultured Enterobacteriaceae bacterium | reverse complement strand
TGAGGGCAAGGGACTTGCACCCTTTCTGTTTCACGTCTGTACCGGCGTGCCATCGGCGTAGCGGATTACGCGGGGTGGATTAAAGCCCGTGCGCTCGTTACGGCGAAAGCGCTTCCCAATGAGTGTCTCCAGACCGTGTAAGGCAATGTTAATGAGCAAAGGAGAGATATTCCCGCCTTGGATGGTGCCAACTGGCGTCGGGAATAGTTCCCCATTTTGGACCACCCCGGCCTTGAGCCACGCCTTGAGTTGGCGGCGCATGCTGGGGCTGGTGTGGACCGTAGTGAGAATGGCCGAGTGCGAGAGCCGATCGAAGCAGTGCGCAATATCGGCGTCCAAGACATACTTTGCTTGGCCCGCGATAGAGGCAAAGATGGCATCGATCGCATCCTGACAACTGCGTCCGGGACGAAAGCCATAGCTATTGGGCTCGAACCGCGCCTCCCATTCGGGTTCTAGCGCGGCCGTGACCACCGCCTGGCCCGCCCGATTGGCCATCACGGGAATCCCTAACGGGCGCAGCTCCGTGGACTGGGGCTTGGGAATCCACACCCGGCGCACGGGCCGGGCCTTCTGCCCAAGTTTCAGGGTTTGCGCTAACGCGAGGCGCTGAGAGGGGGTCAGGGACTTCACCCCATCGACGCCCGCACTCCGCTTGCCTTGATTCTCTTGGGCAACTCTGCGGACAGCTAAGAGCCGCGCTGAGCGCGACTTCATCAAGAGCCGTTGGAGTCGGTGGACTGTTCGGACATCGTTACGACCCGAGGCTCGGTAGATACGTTTTTGCAGCTTGAAGACAATCCGCTGGAGTTGCTTCCAGGGGAGCGTCTCCCATCTATCCATCGGTGATGTTGCAACCGTGGTCATAGCGTCTCCACTGCTACTTACCCCTCTACCTTCCACGTCACCGGGGCTCCGTCAGCGTATCCCGTGGCTTTCCCACGGGCCTTTGCTTCTGAGCCCATCCCACGCCTCTCCTGCATGCGGTGGATACCTGCTCAGCCCTCGTTGAGCTGAGAGCAAAAGAGGAGTTACTCCGTTCCTGGAAGCGGTTTGCTGTTGAGGGAGGAACCTCACTGTTCGCCGGGAGACGTGATGGGATGCATCTAGAACACGCAGTCAGTTGTCCAGCCGGAGAGAGTGTCCTCTCTCATGTCTCCGTGTCCCTTTTGGACCCAGCCGATAACCTCCGTAGGCTGGTTGTGGCTAACGACGATTCAGGCGTGAGTTCGTCTGCCTACTCCTCCTCAACTCTGCTCGGCGGAGTTCGCAGGGAGATTCTGCGTGACCGCCTTTCCCTCCCGCTTCACCAGTTTGCGGATCAGTCGCCCCGGTGGGGAGGGTGCTTCACCCGTGCATCGCGGGGAGAGGAATTCCACCTCTACCGCTTCCAAGTTATCAAAGACCTCTTAGGTCTCAGTCCCTCATCCCTAGCTTTTGGCCATTTCGAGGGAACGGATCACAGGACCGCCCGCCACAGATAGTGATGCTCGCCCTTGATGGTGAGAAAGACCTCGTCGAGATGCCACTTGTCGCCAGGCCGAGGCCGTCGCCGACGGAGCGGATTGGCACAGTCTTGGCCAAACTTGCCACACCACTTCCGTATCGCCTCATAGGTTACAATGACGCTGCGTTCGAGCACCAGCTCTTCGACATCACGGAAGCTCAGGCAGAACCGGAAGTACAGCCACACGGCGGGGCTGATGATTTCCCCGGGAAAGCGATGGTTCTTATAGGGCCGCATAGCTGGTGGTGTCTTCATGTCGCAACTTTGCCACACAGAATGGGGACCCAGCAAGTTGACAAGGCCCCCTGATGAGGCGAATCCTGACACAACCTGAATCGATACCTGATATACTCGGTGATACTCTGCCGGGTATTGTCAAGTTAAAGGGTCACAAAGGGTGCATATCCATTTCTTGGCACTCAAGCGGCGAGCTGGGCGCACGACTTCCAGTAGGTCTGCCAGGACTGTTCGAGAAAGACACAGCGTAAGGTGAGCAGAGCGTTAAGATCGGTGACATTCCAGCGCATGCCCGCCCCCTTGATGCGCGCCGTCGTGAGTTGTTTGCCTGCACTCTCAATGGCTCCTGACCCGATGAAGTAACCCCGTTGGCGATAGGTGCCGTAGCGCATCCGTGCGGCATTGTGTTGAAAGTAGTGCAAAATGGCGGCGAGGGCCGGGGCGAGGGCCAGGAAGTATTCTATGTGAGCTATCACCTGCTCCACTTTGTTCTCCAGTAAGAGCGTTTCCTGCTCTTTAACCCACGGCCGGACCAAGGCTGAGCCTTCGCCATAAATCTGTTTGCCCGCCTCCCACAGATAATGCTTGGCGTGGCTGAAATCGAGAATCTGAATCGCTTGGGGGACGAGATCCTCGGCCATGGTCCAAATCCAGCGTGCCCCATCGGCCAAGACGATGACTTCTGCAGCCGCGGCTCCACGGGCTTGCTGATAGACCGTCGTGAAGGTCTCGTAAAACGTCTCACTATCCGTAATCTTGGCCTGAAGGATTTTGTGGAGGATCTCGTGCCGCTCCTTACTGACTTCGGCCACATCGGCTTGGGAGAACGCCAGCACCGCCTTGACTTCCCGATAGCCTTGATCGTCCGCGCCGCGCCGTGGCTCGCGCGTCGGACACATCTGGCCATCCACCTGGAGATAGATCCGGTCCCGCTCCCGGGGCGGCAGCCGCTGACAATGCGCACTGGCCGTCAGCCGCTGGGCTTCGCGTAGCGCCACCCGGCGTAAACTGCTCGCATGCCGCTCGCTTCCCAACAGGGTCTGACAGATTTGCGGCGCTCGATGATACGGGGTCAACACGGCCACTAACGCTAATTTCTCTCGCAGGCTCCCTTGTTCCTGCTCCTCTCCTAACCCCAGCTGCTCATCCAAGGGATAACTCGTCTGCCCACACGCCGGGCAAATATAATACGCGCGCTGCACGGTGAGCGTGCCACAGTCAAAGACGAGGGCTCGGGCGATATCTCCTTTGTAGCGCTGGGCTTGGCCGCAGCGGGGACAGCGCCGGTGCGGCCCTTCATAGCCGCGGTCGTACGCCGTAATCTCTTCGGCCAGGCACTGCAGTTTCGCTTGCCGCGCACGCTCGTCTGCTTTCTCCTCCAGCCCAA
>CAZUFQ010000888.1:0-3136 GCA_964618735.1 uncultured Enterobacteriaceae bacterium | reverse complement strand
GACGATGACCAGCCCACTGCCAAACGTCAGCGACCCTGCTTTCAGAAAGAACACCAGCAGTTTACCGAGCAGTGAACCTGACATGCCGCCCGGGGCTGCAGCGCCGAGTGGTACGGCGGCCAGTAAAGGTAAGGACGGAATATGCCCTGCCCGGAACAAAGTTCCGTAATAAAGAATCCCAATTATCCCTGATACAATAAACAGAAGGGCCACTTCAGCCTGGAGGGCAACTGTCACAACTAGACACACCCCGGCGATAGTCCACTGTACGAAGTCTTCCATGCCAAGCTTGGCCAGGCGGTAACATGAGTGGAGAATTAAGGCGATCACTGCCGGACTCACGCCGTAGAAAATGGCGCGCACCGGGGAGAGACCACCGAAGTGAACGTACAAGGCGCCCATGGTGGACACAATGATGAAGTTGGGCAAGATAAAGGCCCAACCTCCAGCCCATGCGCCCCAGAACCCGCCTCGCAGATAGGACACATAGATCCCCACTTGGATGGCAAGCGGCCCGGGTAACGATTGGCACACGGCGAGGCCATCGCGGAACTCCTCTTTCGTCAGCCACTGTCGCTCGGCGACCAATTCTTTTTCCATCTGCCCGCAGAGTGCAACCGGGCCGCCAAAACCGAGTGCACCGAGGCGGAGGTAATAGCGCACCAGCTCCCAGATGCCCACTTGGACAATGCTTCTCTCTTGCTCCATATCTCACTTTCCTCCCCAACGACTATTGTGTCTCGTCACTTTTAACCCGGAGATCGTCAAAATAAGTCACGCTATCAGCCTTCGTCCAGAGCCCCACTTTACCCGCGTCCTTGAACGTCTCATCGTTAGCCTCGAACAGCAGTTTGTCGTCAAAGAACACCTGAAAGTGTTGGCCCTTCGCCACCAGTTTCAGGCCATGCCACTCGCCAGAGGGTACCTTCGCCTTGACTCCTGCAAACTGCTTACGACTGCCCCCCACAACCTTGTAAAGATTGACATTGTCTTCGAGGGCGTTCGCACGGGTAATGTAGTAGTTGTCTTTGTCTTGGAATCGCGCTACGAGCCCGGCTGCCTGATCGATTTTCCCCGCGACCGCTTTGAACTTGACTGAAACCTCAACATCTTTAGCCATGAATGGGTCATAAATGCAGAGAGGGAAGCGATAGTTTGTTTTATCGGTGCTCGTTTGGGCTAGCACTTTCCCGCCGCTCGGAGCGGACGCATCTTCCTGCACCACCCACGTAACTGGCCCACCGCCGCCAGTTAAAGCCGTCGAGAAACCAGGAGGAGTCTTGCCCGTCTCAAACTTGGCAAAATTGACCGTTGTCTCAGCAGCAGACTGTGTTTCAGCAAGTGCAGGGCTTGCGAGAAGAAGCGTGATGATCAGTGATATGATTGTTCGCATGTCTCCTCCCTCACGTTGGCGCCGATGGGAATGGCATCCAGTAGACGCCGACGCTGGCTCACACCTTTCCTTCGCGCCGTCCCTTGATCGCGGCATAGAGGCTATCATAGAGAAACGCGGCCTTTTCCACAGTGTCATTATCGTCCTGCGCAACCAACGGGAATCCATGAGAGATCATTCGCAGTCCAGCCGATTCTGGCGTTAATGTAATCTCCTCGGCAAAGTCGGCCCCGCGGACGATGCGGGCGATATCCCTGAGCACAGGGTCTCCAGCACAACACTCCTCCACCAGAGCTTCAAACGAACATCGGCCTTTCTCATCTCTGTGTGGGTATGTCGCCCCTGAGGCGTCAAATCCCCTGGCGCCTTCACGTTGCTGGACTTCGGCGACTTCGTTCGGTTCAACAAAAAAGAAAACTGCTTGCAGATCAATGAAACTGCGGATCAGCCACGCAGTGGCCACACGATTCATCCGGATCGACTTGCGCGTCACCCATTTCATAGAGATCTCTCTCATTTGCGAGGTCGCGCCGCCTCAGCTCGGTGATTGACCTCATCCCACTTAATATTTTGGAAAAAGGCGTCGATGTACCCTTTCGCGTTGGCGCCGTAGTCCATCTGGTAGGCGTGTTCGTACATATCCATTACTAGCAACGGCATACCCCAGGCGAGACTGTGCGTGTGATCCGCAGCCCAATAAGTGTGCACGGCGTTTTCCTGCGGGTTGTAATTCAGAATCACCCAGCCTGAACCACCGCCGAGCGACATACCCGTAAGCCGAAAGTCCTGTTCCCACGCTTCGATGGCGCCGTACTGGGCTTTAATCAGGTCTACAATGGTCCCGCTGGCCTTACCATCGCCCCCCAGGTTGCCAAAGTAGAACTCGTGAAGAATCATCGAATTCGTGGCGATGAGTTCTTCGCGTTTGAGTGAACCCATTTGGTACGGCGCTGCATCTTTCGGCAGGCCGCCGATCTGTTGCTGGATCTGGTTCAATCGTTTCACCGCGCCAGCGTAGTTATTGTCATGATGCGAAGTCAGCAGCTTTTCCGACAGCCCCTTAAGTGTGCTCGCCTCAAAAGGAAGAGGTTTGACCTGGTTTACTCCGCGATAGGCTGGCGCTAGTTGCGGCGCTGCACTACTCTGCGGCGCTTCGTCCGCCATAACAAGTCCTCCTTTTGTGAAATCCACCAGAGCAGCCACTGCACTGCCGGTGACAAACGTCCCTATTGCTTCTCGTCTAGTCATACGACTCATTTCTTGTTCTCCTTCATGTTTGCATTGACGGCAATCTGATCCGAAATATACTTCCCTTCCCATCCTCACTCTCTAATTCGATGCGACCGCCATGGACCTCCACGGCCCAACGCGCGATCGCAAGGCCTAAGCCAATCCCGCCCATCTCTCGCGAACGCGCTTTATCCACCCGGTAGAACCGGTCAAAGATGCGGTCCCGGTGCTCTTTCTCGATCCCAGGCCCAATGTCGAGGACTTCCAAAGTGGGGCCGTGGGGCTGCTCTCGGACGACAATCCGAATGCGCCCGCCCTCAGGGCTGTACTTGATTGCATTGTCAACCAAATTGATGACGGCTTGACGAAATACAAGGCGATCCACCGTCGCGTAGACTGGAGCAGCAGCTTCCACCGAAAGGGTCTGCCGCTTTTCCTCGGCAAGCACGCCTAAATAGTTGAAGCTTGCGCATAAATACGTCGAGGGTGGCAGAGAGTTGCAACTCTCTGCAC
>CAZUFQ010000887.1:0-3137 GCA_964618735.1 uncultured Enterobacteriaceae bacterium | reverse complement strand
AATCGAGTGAGCGTTGAAATGCGAGATATTCGGCGTCAGGAGTAAACCCCATCAGCTGCGCCATCTGCGCGAGCGAAGCGTCATCTGATGGCGACTCATACACGCAGGCCACGCGAGACTCTTCAGATTCCGGCAAGCCGAGAAAAACGCTGTTGAGTCCGAGCGGGGCGAACACTTCTTCGCGCAGAAAGCGCCCGCAATCGCGCCCATCGACTCGCTGCATGAACTCGTTAATCATGAACCCGTAATTGAGCGGATGATACCCGTTGGCTTCTCCTGGCGTCCACCGCGGCGTCAGTTCCTCCATCGCTTGCGCACATTTCTGGCGATCGCCCCAGAGTTTATACGTCAGCCATTGAGGACCGATGGTGATGCCGATGCGATGTCCCAACATGTGGGCGATGGTCGCTTTTTCTTTGCCGTTCCGGGCAAACTCAGGCCAATAACGGCTCACCGGATCGTTATAATCAAACAGTCCCCGATCATGGAGCATATGCATGGCGAGCGCCGCCAATCCTTTGGTGGACGAGAAGAGCACGAACATCGTCTCCGGCGTTACCGGCTTCTGATCGCTCGCACGGGCAAAGCCGCCGCCAATATCAAGGACAAGCTTGCCCTGTCGATAGAGTGCGAGTTGTGCGCCCCAGAAGAGTTTCCCCGATTCAACTTCGGTGCGAAACCTGTCTGTCAACTTCTGGAGAGTCGCTCCATCCATACGCACGTCGCGCAGAGCCGCTTCGGGATCGAGTTGATAGAATGTCATCGCCTCTTCCTCCTAGATTCTCACGAGATTCTGAATGTTGACTTCTGGATTCTTATAGCGCAGGAGCATACGATACTGACCGTTCTCAGAAAGCACAAGAGGCGTAGACGGATCTGCAGCCGCCCGCGCTTTCTCAGCCCGCATTGCAAGAATAGTAAGAAAAGGAGGATGAGCGATGATTGAACTCTATGATCTTTGTGTCGCCAATGACCTACGCCCCAGCCCATACTGCTGGCGCACGAAAGCGGTGCTGACCTATAAGAAAGTTCCGTTTTCGACCGTGCCGGTCAGTTTTACGGAAAAAGACAAATTGACGTTTTCCGGCCAGGATCGGGTGCCGGTCATCAAAGACAATGGGACGGTGGTGTCCGACTCGTGGAACATCGCCAAGTATTGTGAGGAAAAATATCCGGACCCAAAGATTTTCCCGAGTTTGGGGATTAGGGAATCATGCCGCTTCTTCAATCTTTACGTTGACAACACTGTTCATGGCTCCCTGATCCTTGTCGTTGTCAACGATATCTTCGCCAACGTGCTGCCGAAAGATCGCGACTATTTTCGCACTGACCGTGAGAAGCGCTTCGGCATGACGTTGGAGCAAATCGCCGCCAAGCGGGATGAGAATCGTCCCAAGATGCACGCCGTGCTGTCCCAGCTCGAAGCGACCTTAGTAGGGCAAGACTATTTCTTCGGGGCGCTGACTTATGCGGACTTTTGTCTCTTTGGTACTTTCAAATGGGTCACCACCGTCAGCAAGGAACCGCTTTTTGACAACACGCCACAGCTGCGCGCGTGGTGGGAACGGATGCAGAAACAGTTGGGACTGTAAATTTGACACGCCCCTCACCCTATCCCTCTCCCCGCAGGGGAGAGGGCAGCAGACGCGGAGCGGCTGCGGGTGAGGGGAAGAAAACAAAGGAGGAAAAGCCATGGATCCCAAAGCTATTGTCGCCGCTCGACTCGCCGCCGTGGGTATTTCTTTATCTGATGAAGAGGTTACTCAGCTTGTGTCCGCCTACGCCAGTTTGCTCAAGTGGGAAACGGTCGCCCAGAACATCCTGCAAGCGGAAGTTGAACCAGCCCTGATTTTTCAGGCAAAAGTGGAGGGCTAATCATGCCGAGCAAAAGTGAACAACTCGCTTATCTCTCGCTGGCTGATGTGGCGACTGCTATCGCCAAGAAAGAACTCTCGCCAGTCGAGGTCACCCAAGCCATGCTCGACCGCATCTCCGCGCTCGATGGCAAGCTGCATTCGTACTACGCGGTTTTTGCCGACTCAGCGCTGGCTGCCGCGAAAGCCGCAGAAGCAGAAATCAACAGCGGCAGTTATCGCGGACCAATGCACGGCATTCCCGTCGCCATCAAAGATATTTATGAGTGCGGACCAACCACCGGCGGTTCGAAGGTGCGCAAAGATTATGTCGCCCAACAAGACTGCACGTCAGTCAAGAAACTCAAACAGGCAGGCGGTATCGTACTTGGCAAGCTCGCCACCTATGAGTTCGCCATGGGAGTGCCGACGCTTGCTTCTCATTTCCAGCCAGCGCGGAATCCCTGGAACCTCGAGATAGATCCAGGCGGCTCGAGCAGCGGCTCCGGCGCGTCGGTAGCGGCGGGGCTCTGCTACGGAGCAATGGGCAGTGATACCGGCGGCTCTATCCGTTGGCCGGCGTTCTGTTGCGGCATCGTGGGAATGAAGGCGACCTATGGCCGCGTGAGCCGCGCAGGCGTGTTCCCGCTTTCCTGGAACCTGGACCATACGGGCCCCATGACGCGAACCGTTCGAGATTGCGCTCTCATGTTGCAAGCGTGCGCTGGCCATGACCCGCTGGACCCTGCTTCTGCGCGAGAACCGGTTCCCGACTTCAGCGCAAAACTTACACGCGGCATTAAAGGTTTGCGCATCGGTATTCCGCGTAAGCTGTTCGCGGAGAACTGCGGCAAGGAAATTCTGGACTCATTCAATACTGCGGCCGCACAAATGACGAAACTCGGCGCTGATGTTGTCGATGTTGACTCAGTATCGTTTGAGGAAATGTGGGCGCTGATCTGGCCGATTGTCTGCTCCGATGCAGCAGCCTACCATTTGGAAGATATGAAGACGCGACCAAGCGACTATCATCCAGACCTGCGCTTCTCTCTTGCCGCGGGAACGCTGGTCAGCGCCACTGGCTATCTCCAGGCGCAACGCGCACGCGATGTGATACGACGTCGCCTGCTGCGCCAATTGGAGGACATAGACGTTTTCATGTTGCCAACTACGGGATTTTTACCGGGAAAGATCCGCGGCGAAGCGCCGAAGGGCAGTTTTTTCACGTCAAACGAATTCACCATTTACACTCCGTTACATAATCTCACGGGCTTCCCAGCGCTT
>CAZUFQ010000886.1:0-3148 GCA_964618735.1 uncultured Enterobacteriaceae bacterium | reverse complement strand
GGGTCAAAAATGATTGTTTGATCCTTTCCACGCCGTTGGTTTCGCTATCCAGGCAAGTCGTGGGGTCTATGCAGTTCTGCTCGGTTCCGGGGTGTCTCGGGCCGCTAAGATTCCGACGGGCTGGGAGATTACGCTTGACCTTGTCCGCAAGTTGGCTGAAGTCTCTGGAGAACCATGCGAGTCATTACCGGAGCAATGGTACTGGACGAAGTTCGGGAAGGCTCCCGACTATTCGGAATTGTTGGATGCAATCACTAAGACCCCCACGGAGCGCCAGCAACTCTTACGAGGCTACTGGGAAGCGTCGGAACAGGAACGCGACGAGGGAGCCAAACAACCGACAGTAGCTCACCGAGCAATCGCAGCACTGGTTGTACAGGGTTTTGTTAAGGTCATCATTACCACGAACTTTGACCGGCTCATGGAAACTGCACTGGCCGACGTTGGTGTCGCTCCTGCGATTCTGAGCACTCCTGACCAAGTGCATGGAGCCTTGCCGCTAATCCACACGCGATGTTGCCTCTTTAAGGTGCATGGCGACTATCTCGATACTCGCATTCGCAATACACCGGAAGAGCTTGCTTCCTACCCTGCCGAGTTTAACACTCTCCTTGATCGTATATTTGATGAGTTCGGTCTCCTCGTCTGTGGTTGGTCAGCAGATTGGGATGAGGCTCTTCGTAACGCACTGCTACGCGCCTCTTCCCGACGTTTTTCCACCTATTGGGCGGTACAAACTGAACCAAGCCAGTCGGCACAGATGCTAATCAATCATCGCGCTACTCAAGTCGTTCTTATTAAGGACGCCGACTCGTTTTTTCAATCAGTACAGCAACAGGTTCAGTCGCTTGAAGAGTTTTCACGGCCTCATCCGCTTTCGACTGAAGCTGCAGTTGCGAGCTTAAAACGTTACCTAACCGAACCTCGCTATCGCATCCAGCTTGCCGACTTGGTTGGCGACGAGGTTGATCGCGTTATAGAGACGACATCAGGACAGGGGTTCAGAGTGCAAGGTGGTCCCCCTCCTGACAAGGTTTCCGCAACTGCTCGGGTGCGTGCCTATGAAGCGGCATGTTCAACACTGATAGCAATGGCGCCTATTGGAGGATTCTGGGCCGAAGAAGAGCACTACTACCTCTGGCAGCGTGCCTTGGAGAGGTTATCGTCCGTGAGTTCTAGCGGGGGTTTCACGCTCTGGCTGGATTTGCAGCGCTATCCGGGCACCGTACTGCTGTATGCGTTGGGGCTAGGCGCGGTCGAGGCTGGCCGCTTACAGCTCCTCGGCCACTTATTTGCCACGCCAGTCTATCGGGAATACCGGGAGGATTTTCCTGCTATTCGACTCTTGCCGCCTTTTTGCTTGTTTAGTCATAGTGGACAGGATGCTCGTTTTTTGGATGGCATGAATAAGCGACCCACCCCACTCAATGACTGGCTTCATGAAGCG
Organism: uncultured Enterobacteriaceae bacterium; assembly: GCA_964618735.1. Taxonomy (GTDB): domain Bacteria; phylum Desulfobacterota; class Binatia; order Bin18; family Bin18; genus SYOC01. The sequence continues at coordinate 1,701 of CAZUFQ010000886.1, read as the reverse complement.
TTACGGAAACCCGTCGAGCGCCTGATCCCCAACAACAGCCGTTACACGTTCATTTTTGATAAGCTTGAACTAATGATGGCTCTGGGTTACGCATATCATGTCAAACAGGACTTCTATTGGGCTCCAGCAGGGGCATTTATGTATCGCGCGGAAAATAGAAGCCAGATTTTGCAGGAAATTCAGCAATCGATCTCTAGTAGGGGAGATCAATCGCCTTTTGTCGGGAGTGGCATTTTCGGGGATTCAGCTGAGGCATGCACTCTCGCCCTTGCTGCTTTCGGTGATTTTGTAGCAAAATTTGGCCGATAATGAACAGACTAGTTTTCAGCGACTCCTTATGTCGAAGTTGCTGCCCTCGCTTGTTGAGAATTTTTGTTGTATCTGCAAAGACGTTATACTAGATGAGAAAAGAATGAAGGAAAACTGCAGGTGCAGCTTGTGTTCGCACAGAGAAGGAAATCATGTTAGCAAAGTCTCATCGATTGGTGGCGGCCTCTGGCGCCGTGCTTCTTGGGGCGCCTCCCCTAGGTATTGCTGCTGCGGCGCTCGGCGCCACGCTTCCTGATCGGATCGAAAGAATCGGGCTTCCCCATCGCGGTATTTCTCACTGGCCGTGGTCATGGGCGTTGGTGGTGTGGCTGATGAAGGCCCAAGGCACGGAGTGGGGCGCAGTATTGGCTTGGTGGTTTGCCGGCGCCTTGTTCCATATTGGGGCTGATCTCTTTACGATTATGGGAATCCCTCTGCTTGTCCCGAATTGGCGGATTCGTTTCGGTACGTTACGCACCGGAAGTTTCGGGGAATTCTTCGTGGTGGCGCTTGTTGTGCTCGTAGCGGCTATGCATGTGTTGCATTTGCGGGTGGTGCGGACTGGCGGGCTCTGAGGGCGTGTATATAGTAGGAACTCAAGCTTCAAGCGATGGAGCTCTATATGACCCTTAGTGAACGCTTACATCACGCAGCAGACTCGATCTGGCAAAAGACGCTCACGCATCCATTTGTCACCGAACTCGGCAGCGGCGTCTTGCCGTTGGAAAAGTTTCAGTTTTACATGTGTCAAGATTATATCTTCTTGATAGAATATAGTCGCTTGCTCGCTCTCGCGACAGCCAAAGCGCCGGATCTCGACACGATGGGACGATTTGCCAATCTCCTTGACGCTACCCTTAATCGGGAAATGGCGCTTCATCGCGATTTTACCGCCCAGTGCGGCATCGCTGCGGACGCCCTCACGGCGACGCGCGCCGCTCCGACCACCTACGCATATACGCGCCATCTCGTGCGAGTGGCGGCGCTGGGTGATGTGCCGGAGATCGTGGCGGCGTTGCTGCCGTGTCAGTGGGGCTACAGTGAAATTGGCCGTGCTTTAGCTCAGCGCGGGATGCCAATCTCAGCGCCATTTTACCGCCAGTGGATTGAGATGTATGCGTCTCCGGAGTTTGCGGCTCTGGCTGAGTGGTTGAAAGAACTACTTGATAAATTTGAAGGAATGGCGCCGGAAGATCAACTGGTAGAGACGTTTTGCACCAGCACGCGATACGAGTATTTGTTTTGGGAAATGGCGTATCGACTGGAACAGTGGCCTGTGTAATTTCTGTTGTATTACTATTGACTATATGCGGCACACACCAAGGTTTTGATTTTGTTGTGCCACGGTTAGCTTGCTAACCGTGTAGCCACTTACACTGTCGGACAAGCCGA
>CAZUFQ010000885.1:0-3148 GCA_964618735.1 uncultured Enterobacteriaceae bacterium | reverse complement strand
GCCCATTTTCATCACGATTTCTGCGCGCCCCGATCGAAGCGGATAAATCTTCCGCACCCCAGGACAACGAATCCACGCGCGGGCACCCGCCCAAATCGCGGATATTGAGAAGCCCCTGCGGGGTCTCAGTCGCCAGCACGACCAATTTCACCCCGCCAGGAGAGTGACCGTATTCACGTTCCATGCGACTGATGATCGTATCGATTCTGAGCAAGTCATCCTTTGTGCGCACTTTCGGCACCAGATACGAGTCCGGTTTTCCCTGCATCGTAACTTCAAGGTCTTTCACCCCCCAGGGTGTGTCCAGGGGATTCATCCGCACCATACGTTCCTGGCGGCCGAAGTTCACGTCTTTGAGCCAACGCGTCACGACTTCGCGTGCGGAGTCTTTATTTTCTGGCGTGACGGCGTCTTCCAGATCGAGCACCAAGGAATCCGCCGGCAACGCTAAGGACTTTTGCAGCATTTTTTCATTAGCGCCGGGAACAAAATGCACGGCGCGACGTAAACGGGACATAGGAACCTCCGGTGGGTGTTAGGGGTTAGGGATTGGGGAGTCGTAAGCTTCTAGCTCCCTTTTTTCCTCATCATTCCCGCACGTCGACAGCGCATAACGACTTCACCGCGCTGATTCGTGGCGCGATGTTCAAAAATGACAACGCCCCACTGCGGGCGCGATTTGGATTCACGTTTCTCCACCACTTCGGTTTCTGCGTAGATGGTGTCGCCAATGAACACCGGCTTAGGAAATTCAACTTTTTCAAACCCGAGGTTGCCCACCGTCGTCCCTAAGGTCGTGTCAGCGACGGACACACCTACCGCCAAACCGAGCGTAAAGATGCTATTCACAAGCCGTTGGCCAAATTCCGCATTCTTGGAGAATTCGGCGTCAAGATGTAACGGTTGCATATTCAGCGTTAGGGTAGAGAATAGCAGATTATCGGTCTCGGTGACCGTGCGTCCGGGTTGGTGTTTATAGACCTGCCCAATTTCTAATTCATCGAAATACTTACCGGCCATTTGCGCCTCCTTACAGCATGTGCTGTGCAGGAGTGCTTATCACTTCCGCGACAGGCTTGCTAGCACGAGGATTGGCTGATGGCTCGCTCCCTACGGTCGCTCTATGGCTGATAGCTCGTTCGCTGCGCTCACTCTATAGTAAGACTCTTTGACCACGAGCCATCAGAGGGCGCCACTGCTGGCAAGCCAGCAGTGCAGCGTCGCAATTTAAACTCGACTGTCGCGCTCCGCCACCAGTGCACGAATACAAGGGATCAACTCCTTGCCAAACTCCTCCGCATCGGCAAAGGGATCGAATCCGCGAATCAACACGCCCCGCACGCCCAAATCGTAGTACGCAACAATTGCTTGTGCGACTTGCTCAGGGGTTCCTACAAGGGCCGTGGTATTACCGCTGGCTCCGGAAATCTTGACGAGGCCCATCCATAACCGCTCATCGTAGACTTCTCTTTCGTCGGCCAGTTGCAGCAGTCGACGACTAAACTCTGCCTCCATTGCTACGGGAAGTTTTTGTGGAACCTTCTCCAATTGAGCCAAGATCCCACGAGCTTTGTCCCACGCCGCTCCTTCGGTAGCAGCAATGATGGGGCGAAAAGAGATATTGAAACGCGGCTGGCGATCATATTGCGCAGCTTCCGCACGGATGCGCTCCATCATTGCACGGATATCCGCGCTCGGCTCGCCGAAAAGCGCGTAGACATCACAATGTTTGGCGCCAACGCGCACGGCGGCGTCAGAGGCGCCGCCAAAGTAGATCAGGACATGAGGCTGTTGAGCAGAGCGCACTTCGGAGAACGCCTTTCTTACATTGTAGAATTTTCCCTCAAAGTCGAACGGCTTCTCCGACGTCCAGATGCGGCGCATGATTGCGAGATACTCGTCGGTCCGCTCATACCGCTCATCATGACCAATCCAGTCACCGTCACGGTGCTGTTCGGCGTCGGCCCCGCCAGAAATAATATGCAGCCATAGCCGACCATCGGTGAGATTATCGAACGTTGCAGCCGTCCGCGCCGCTAAGGTTGGCATGACAAATCCGGGGCGGTGCGCAACCAAGAATTTCAGATGGTCCGTGTGGGCCGCGGCGTACTGAGCGATTTGGAATCCTTCAGCAGAGGAAGAAGTGTAGCCCACTAACACAGCGTCGAATCCCGCCGTCTCATGCACCTGGGCGAAGCGGCAGACATAGTCGCGATCGATGCCGCCGCCGATCACATGCAAGGTCGCACCACCTGCTGGCGGCGCGACGCCGATCATTCCAAGAATATTGATAGGCATAGGATTTCCTCACCCTCTTGGAGTGCGGGAGCCATGCTCCCGCCTTGTGTTCGCGAAGCCAGGCTTTGTCCAGCAGACTGCGGGCTCCAAGGTATAAACACCGCTCGCGCACTCCAAAAACTTTTCCTTAAAAATCATCTTGGATTTTAACCTTGCTATACCCATATGAGCACACCCGCTTATAGAAGGCAGGATCAGCTTCCGCAACAAACCATGTGGCAGAGCAGAATTCATACTGTTCTGCCACAGACGCCAAACCATGATGAACCGCATTATGGTGGACATAATTCAGCCGCGCGTAATAGCTCGCTTCGTAAGTTAGGCAGGTGTCCCAAAACTGAAACCATACCTGCCGTCCTAACGCATTATCTAAGCGGTTGACGGCACGAGATGTAGCAGAATGAAAACGCTGCAGCATGGGCTTTAACGTTGTAGCGTCAGCGGGAGCAGAAGCAATTAAATGGTAATGGTTTGAGAAAAGCGCCCAGGCTTGCAGTGCCCAAGCGTACGCCGTAGCAGCAGCAAATAATTCCTCTTGTAGGAGACGTAGACGCTCAACGCCTTGAAAGTAATGTTGCTTATGAAGAGTACCTGCGGTCACAATATAGGCGGTATTTGGCACGAACAGATGAGCAGGACGATGATGCCATCCTTGGAGTGCGGGAGCCATGCTCCCGCCTTGTTTCAATGAAGCTAAGCTTCGTTGTTCATCCGCCGGAAGCACGGCTTTCGGCAAAGATGGCGCAAGCACGGCTTGCGCACTCCAAGGCTTTTTCCCTCCTCGTCTCACTTCAGCCCCGCTTTGCGCAAGCCGTCAAGAAAGCGCTCTAATACCGCCGGATCTTTGAAG
>CAZUFQ010000884.1:0-3154 GCA_964618735.1 uncultured Enterobacteriaceae bacterium | reverse complement strand
TTTTCGCCCCGCGCAACCGGGTGGATGGGCAGGTTTAGCTCGGTTGGCGCTGCGTCTTTCAGCAGATACCCGCTCGCCCCCGCGCGTAACGCTCGCACGATGTAATCAGGAGTCGCATACATGGAAAGGATCAAGACTCGCGCCTGAGGATATGCTCGCCTTACCCGTGCAGTCGCCTCCAACCCATTGAGTCCCGGCATTGCTATGTCCATGAGAATGACATCAGGACGGGCTGTTTTAAGCAGGCGTAACGCCTCGCGGCCATCGCTCGCTTCTCCAACAACGAAGACATTGGCGACATTCTGCAGCAGCAGATGCAATCCCGCTCGGAAAAGCGTGTGATCATCGACTAGCAGGAGGCGAAGCTTTTTCACTGAGGATGGCGCAGAGGCGCGCATACACAAATCTCCGTTCCTTTCCCTGGAACTGTCACAATCTCGAACTGGCCGCCGATGAGCCGCACCCGCTCTTCCATTCCTAACAGCCCTAACCCTCTCCCCCGCGCCGCCTGTGCTCGTGCAACCTCAATATCAAAGCCAATGCCGTCATCGCAGATAAGGAGTTCCAGCGCGGCCCCGTGCTGCCGTAGGGTAATCCACACCTGCTGCGCCTGTGCGTGGCGGGCAATATTGGTCAGCGCCTCTTGGACGACGCGAAAGCAGGCGGTTTCAATAGGCGGGTTAGGACGCGGCTGCAGCTCGTCCGCAGCAAAGTGCAGGACGAGTCCTATCCGCTGCACCTGCCGATCCACATACCAGCGAAGCGTGTCTATCAGACCGAGGTGATCGAGTTGCGAAGGCCGCAAATCAAGAGAGATATTCTGTAGCTGCTGTAAAATAGCATCCACGAGCCGTAGGCTTTCATGCAGATATGACTTTGCCCGCTTGGAGACCAGCTCCAGTGCTTTCAAATTGATTTTCAGCACGGTCAGCGTCTGGCCGATCTCGTCGTGTAATTCCCGAGCGAGATGACGACGCTCCGCTTCTTGTGTCTCCAAGAGTTGGCGCGACAGCAGCTGGAGCCGTGCTTCGACCTGCTTACGGACGGTGATATCCCGGGCCACGCTCAAAGTCGCACTCACTCCCGCTGGGTCTTGAAAGGGAATGGCGTGGACCTCGAACTCTCTGACCTCTCCTCGGCCATTGTGCACGCGCACTTCTAAACCGCGCACCGGGCGCCCGTGCTGCAAAGCGGCAAACTCCCGCATGACTTCGGCAAGATTATCGCCGGCAAAAAAATCCACAAAATGTCGCTGCTGTAATTCTTCGCGCGACAACCCCTGCCACTCTAGCAACGCCGGATTGGCGTCCAGAAGCCTTCCTTCATTGTCGGTCAAATACATAAAATCGGGACTGGCAGCGAAGATCGCCCGATATTTCGCCTCGTTGGCCTGAAGCGTGGTCCCCGTCCGCTTGCGTTTAGGCATGCCCTACTCTTTTACTTCGCAACAATGTTTTCCGCTGCCGTTATTAACAGCAAAACGAAAGCAGGATAGCGCATCAATATAGTAAAAACAGGGCGTGAATGTCTAGTCGGTTGGAAATTTGGCAGCACGGTAGGGGGTCCGATTTATCGGACCCGCCAGAGGGCTTGATGAATCAAGCCCCTACACGATGGACTGCAAGGGTCGGTCGTCGCCAAGGTTTTATCCATCATGGGCAATTGCACCGCTACCGAAAATTCTACAGCGGGTCGTAGTCAGCAAGCGCTTTGTGGAAGCGCAAAGGAGTGCGGGCGACCACTCGCAGGATGGCACTAGCAGGTTAGGGTTGGATGCAGGAGAAAACTAAAGAAACCGCGCCTTACTCAAGAATTTTGTTGATATGAAAACCTCGCTCTACCTTCCTCACTCCCCTCCTGGCGCTTCGCCTTTGAGCTCATTCAATTCTTTCTCCGCGCGATCCCACAAGAAAGTCAACGCGGTGTCTGGATCATATGTACCAGAGCCGCCCGCGGCTGCTTTCTCCATAATAGCGCCGCGGAGAAATGGGTAGCGCGAAAACCATGCGTTGAATTCTTTGTCACTCTCGCTGTAGGTATAGTTTCCCTCTTTTCCCCGATGTTGCCTCGCCCACTCCATCACATCTCGCGCGGTGCGGAGATATCCGAGGATTTTGTCAACGTGGCCTTGTTGCTCAGCTGCTAATCCTCCGGCCTTGCGCACAGTGGCTTCGACTTCTTCTAGTTTCTTTTGATATTCGGAGAGCTTGACGGACCCCTCTGTCATTTTGAGTATCGACTCAACAGCCGAAGTGAGGGTTGCCAGCTTGGCGTCCGCAGCATGACCCCGCATCGGAGAGATAATGAGTATTGACCAAAGAAAAAACAGGGGAGAGTAACGACGGCGGGATTAGCGCTGGATAGGCATGAAGCCTCCTTTTCAAAGAGGCGCGGATCGTCACGCCCCTGCTGCCTGTCTCTTTTCACTCGGTAAACTTCCAGGTGTTTTCCGCCGATCCGCAAATTTTCCAGCGCGGGATAACGATATTGGGCTCCTTCGTTTCCTCGAAGACAACCTCGACCGGCAACCCCATCGCGACGGCGTCTTCATCGTCCAACAGCGCGCCGGCCACGCGCACCAGCGCGCCGTCGGCTTCGTGGCAGTCATCGAGCTCAACCAACGCCACAACGTACGGCACGGTCTCAATAAACGCGCTGAGGATCGGTTGCGTCACGACTACGTAGCTGTGAATGACTCCCTTCCCCACGGTTTCGAACCAGGTGAGGTCCATTGACGTGCATTTATTGCATGCCGGAAACGGTGGGAACCATTTGTGGCCGCATGATTTACATTGTCGAACGAGATATTTCTTCTGCTTTGTCCCCATCCACCATTCGGCGGTATCAAAGTCAGGAACGATAACGATTCTACTGTAATCGATTGGTCCGGGCATGATGTTGTCCTTCCTTTTACGCCACAATCCCACGGAGAATAGCTGAACTTGAGGTCGCTTCCGTTCCCCAGCCAAGACATGCGGCAATGCGAGCTTTTTTCACCTGACGGCAGCCAGCCTTACGATCGTACGTGTGAATGCCTTCCTCCCAGCGGGGGCAAGCATCATCGGCCCGATGACGTAATTGCCGCACGTTTTCGATGACCATGCTGATTCCATGCGTATAGCCTTCAGAGAGATGCCCGCCGGATAAGTTTGAC
>CAZUFQ010000883.1:0-3161 GCA_964618735.1 uncultured Enterobacteriaceae bacterium | reverse complement strand
ACGGCAGTTCGGTCGGCTGTGGGAAAGTGAGACGCAAATACGCTGAGAACACGCTATAGCCGTCATTCTTACGCCCACTGACGACTTGGAAAAGCGGGGTGCGCTCCCCCGGTTGTAAGCGCTCCAAGATTGTTGCTTTTTTGGCTGGCAAATACATACGGTGGATGGTTTTAATGACGCCAACCACTGAAGAACTCTGGCGTAACGAGGTTAAATTTCCGTCCGCGAGAATGAGGCTCTCTTCGTCAGACAGCTCTTCGGCTACTCGTGCTTCTGCTTGACGCATTTGGTTGATCAGCGCTTCGCGGAGATGTTCATAGGTATCAGCTTTACAGCTCACGCCTCGGTAACAGACCGCTCCCCCAGTTCCCGCCGTGATCGTTAGGTCCTCGGGCTCCGACCAATTGCCGCCGGCGAGAAAGAGCCGTTGGACACGGTCATGAACGATTTGCACCCGCGCATTGATCACGACCGCTCCAGCTGCGTAGGAGCTAAAGAGCGCAAGCGCCCGTCGGTTCTCATCCATGACAATCGCTGACGCATCCGTCCGCATAATCCCGTCAACTACAGCAACTGCTTTCGGCAGGGCCGTGGGACAGGGGCGGATCGGGGACCAAGGCCGATCCTCAATCGGCTCATCCAGTGCTTGCGCAAAGTTATCGTTGCCATCCCCCTCCTGGGAGACCGTGAATTGACTGGTATAGTCGCTTCCCCATGGGTCTAAGGCAATACGCATGTCAGCACCCCTTCCACTTCTCCGCTCCATTGATGTAGTCTTCTTTATCCTACTCGCTCCCACTACGCTAGATGTAGGGGATTTCCTATCCCTTGAACTACAAGGTATTGTGTTCAGCTACGTACTTGTCTTCCTTCGTACTTTCGGAAATCTTTGTCGGCTACATGGAGCGCCTGTGGACGTATTGAAAAAAGCCGCCGCGGCGGCGGCAGTTGATTTGGTCCCTTCCGACTCAATCCTAGGACTAGGGTCGGGATCAACCTTCGCATTTTTCCTTGAACTATTGGGCGAGCGGGTGCGTTCCGGAAAACTACGGATAGTCGGCGTCCCCACGTCCTATCACACCCGCCTTCTCGCCCGACAGTACGGCATACCCATTCGGGACGCTCTCGACATTGATCACGTGGATGTGGCTATCGACGGCGCTGATGAAATTGATCCCGCTGGGAATCTCATTAAAGGCGCGGGCGGCGCTCACGTGTTGGAAAAACTCGTAGCTGCTTGTGCAGACCGATTTATTGTTATTGCTGACGAATCGAAGCTGGTGCAGACCTTGGGTGAAAGGTTCCCAGTGCCGATTGAAGTGATTGCGCCAGCCGCGCCTTTTGTTCAACGTCGTCTGCAAGCGTTAGGTGGAACGCCGACATTACGGAGCGGCGCCAAGAAAGTCGGCCCGGTCGTGTCGGATTTGGGCAATTTGATTCTTGATGTACGCTTTGGATTAATTCACGATCCCGAGCAGTTGAGTCATGACCTCGACTGCATTCCAGGCGTGCTGGGTCACGGTCTTTTTCTCAACATGACTGACGAGGTCATTGTCGCCAAAGCGCCTGAGGATAACCCGCTGATTGAGCGGCGTTCTTTCCCTAAGACTTCCAGCTGTTAAAGCAATCTTTATCTGCGCCGATACCCCTCAGCGACCGTTATTCGCTACTGCAGGAGATAGGAGCAAGGGATGGGTGAGGAAGATTCGCTACAAACGCGCTTTACTCAAGTGCTTGCCACTTTTCGCCGCTATATTGTCGAGCTCGATAGCTTGGCTGCGGAGCTCGAGGGCGTCAAAGACACATTCACGAAAAACGTGATAGCGCGCAATGAATTAGATCAGCAGCGAGCAGACTTTCTCGCCATGTTGACCCATGATATCCGCAACCCGCTTAGCGTTATTCTCAGCTACACCGATATGCTGTTAGACGAGGCGCGAGAGCGTCAGGACGCCAGTGGGGGACATTTTCTTGAGCGGCTGCGCAGCAACGCGCTTATGATTCACGCGCTCGTCTCGAATTATCTTGACCTTTCACAAATCGAAGCTGGTCGGTGCAAACTTTCGCTCAGTCCTATACCAATCAACCCTTTATTGGAGCGTCTTCGCCAACAATACGAGCCAGAGGCGCAACTGAAACACCTTATTCTGCGCTGTCACTTGGCCAAAGATTTGCCGTTGGTTCAGGGAGATCCACTGCCCCTCGAACGTGTTTTTCGCAACCTTCTTGGGAACGCATTGAAGTTTACAGGAGGGAGGGGACGCGTAATGATCAGTTCGGCCTCTCATGGAGATTGGGTCATCATCGCAGTGACGGATACTGGACCTGGCATACCGCCGGAAGAGATTTCAACTTTGTTCCAAAAATACCATCGTTGCACCCAATCAGGAGAATACGAAGGGGTAGGACTGGGACTGTTTATCGCCAAAACGCTCATTGAGGCGCATGGCGGGCGGATCGAAGTGGACAGCACCATCGGCCAGGGCACTCGTTTCTCAGTGTTTTTACCTATCGCCTCTAACGTGGGAGAAGACGAGGCTGTAATGTAGCTGTGCCGACAATTGCACGGTCGCCATTGCCATTCTCAACGATCATATCGCAGTGAATCGTCGCAATTCCCTGTTGTTCGTCCTTTTGCGTCACGGTTCCCCAAAAGGAGAGGGTATCGCCATGACGAATAGGGGTGCGATAACTGATATTAAATGTCTGCAGCCGCCATCCAGGAAAATGGTCCGCGAGCATGCGCACGAGAAAGGTGGAACTTAGCGGGCCAGGGACGATGGGCTGCTGGAACCCCCTTTCTTGCGCAACCTCTTTACTGAGGAAACGTTGATCAACCATGCGCACCACCGAGGCGTAACGCTGGATGTCTTCAAGCGTCGGCGTATACGCCATCGGTCCAATTTCGTCGCCGATGTCGATATCGGCAAATAATCGCAGTGCATGTTCATTCATGCTCGCCATGAAAAGTCGTCTCCATTATGATCGTTTTCGCCGCGTCTATAGAAACGTCACAGCAAGGTGGGGAGCGACATACGTGTGTAGGCCCTCTCGGCTTCTTTTTCCCTCGCCCCTTGGGGGAGAGGGCTAGGGAGAGGGGCTATCTCTATGGCGATCACCCTCTCCTGTGTCCTCTCCCCTCAAGGGAGAGGAGAACACAA
>CAZUFQ010000882.1:0-3162 GCA_964618735.1 uncultured Enterobacteriaceae bacterium | reverse complement strand
TCGTTTACGGCCTGGGTTTGTGGCCCCCACCATCACCGCGTCACGACGTGACGCGGAAGGGCGGCCCATCGCTCTGCACCCGGCCTTCAAAGGCCGGGCTACCTTCAGGCGCCGCGCTGCGGCGGTTTCTGCTCATGTGCTGAGTGCACAGTACTCTGGGCAACTCGGAATGACCCTTCGCCCTTAGGTTAGGCAGTAGAGGTTTTGTCCTCCAGTCCTACACACGGGCTTCGGAGGTCGAGGAAATTCCTTCTGCTCCAGCGTTGTCAAAAATAGTCTTCGCACGACTTCGCTCATCGCTATTTTCACTATGCACGGCAATCAGAATATTGCCCTCTTTGATTTTCCCTTCATACATTTTCGCTTCATATTCAGGAATGCCCATGCCGATTAGCGCTCCGGTAATCCCGCCCAAGGTGGCGCCGGCTGCTGCGCCCCCTAGAGCCGCCATAATAGGGCCAGCGGCGACAAAGGGGCCTAGCCCAGGGATAGCGAGGGTGCCGATGCCGACTAACCATCCCAGCGCGCCGCCCAGGACGCCTCCAGTTCCGGCCCCGGTCGCGGCGCCTTCAGGGGCTTTCGTCTTATGTTCATGGGCAAAATCTCGGGTTCCGCTTTTATCAGGAAACAACACGGAGATGTCATTATTCGAAAAGCCGGCAGCCTTGAGATCATTGACGATGCGAATAGCTTGGGGTTCACTCTTCGCTATACCAAAAACTGCTTTTTCCATATTATCCTCCTAATACTCAAAATGATTAGTCTGTTGCGATTTCGAGTTGGTTATTGACGTTTTTTTCTCCAGCGATCTGTTGCGCCTTAGCAACTATTTTCTTTCGTTCCTCTTCGGTTTTGACGGGACCGCGCAGCGTCACCGAACCATTCTGGCTGATGATCTTCACGTTTTTGGCGTTCGTCGATAACGAATCGTCATCGACGACAGCCTGGCGGATGCGCTTGGTAAGAGCGAGGTCAGCGTCATTCTCGGACTGGTCCATTGGAGTCACGGCGGCGTCACTCCGATCGCGAACGTTTTTACCCGTGTTATCTGCCTCAGTATGCGCCGCCGGTTGCTCGGCGGAGGCATTCTGAATGGACAGTTGTCCTATTGGCCCGCTGCCGAGCAGCAATGCCACAGGAAGAGCGAAGATAAACCTATTCATAAGATTCTCCTTAATAATTCTTGCCTTCTTCTCTACAAAGAAAAAGCGATATTGTTTTAAAGTGAAAATTCTCTTCACGAAGCCGCCGGTGGTCTTAGCCTCGACCTCGTGCACACACTCACAGTGAGATTGATGTCTATTCAGCGTGTAACCGGCGGAAGCAAAGTAAGGAGAGAGGCTATCGATAGACTATGACCTGGAATAGAATTACGCGCTTATGTCCCTTTAATGGTTCGCCTGCCTTGACCATTCATCAATCTCGCGCTCGGCTTGGTCTTTCGCGTAACCGTAGCGTTCCTGCAGCTTCCCGCTCAATTGATCTCGCTTTCCTTTAATCCTCATCAGATCGTCATCGGTCAGCTTGCCCCATTTTTCTTTTATCGTCCCTTTGACTTGCTCCCATTTCCCTTCTACCTGATCCCAATTCATACGATTCTCCTTTCCAAGTAATATATGAAAATAGGAGCAAGAGGGGCGCCAGCACGTAGGCGTGGGAAAAGCCTCTTTACTGGAACAAAAAGCTATTGCGGAAATCATACAGGTGAAATTTTATCGACACTTCGAGTGAGATTTTTCACACGATGAGAATTTTCCGACTCTTCCTATTTATACTTAAGCAACATTATTTCATTGTTCTGCCGTAAACATGATTAAGTCCTCTTCTGCAGGTTACTCGCCCTCATTACAAGCAGACACAGCCCTCGGTAAGAAATACCGCTTCGTGTTATCTCATAGAGCTTGTGTAGACATATTTTTACGGTACGACTAAAAGAAGAGGGGATTTAGCAACAGCGAGAGGGAATCGTGTGGACAAAAACAATACAAGTCGAATTGCAGACGTTCTTAATAAATATGAGCCCCAACTCCTCGCGAATTGGATAGAACGTCAGTTAGCAACCTCTACATTCCGGAGTGATTTGCTGAAAGACACTGACCTGCAAGCGGAGTCGCGCATCTTTCTGCAGATGTTCCGAGAGGTTGCGCAGAACGGTCATTTCACCGATATTTTCACGGCGCCCTGGGCAGGCATGCGAGACTTCCTAGAGAGTCTCTCGCGGACGCGGGCGCAACAAGGTTTTTCGCCGGCAGAAACGGCGACGTTTGTGTTCTCTTTCAAGCAGCCGCTGTTTGACCGCCTGCGCCATGAGTATGGCCGGGATGCAGAAGGGTTGGCCAATGACCTGTGGACGGCGACAACCCTGCTCGATCAGCTCGGGCTCTATACCACCGAAGCCTTTCAGAAGAGTCGTGAAGCCGTCATCAGGCGTCAGCAAGAGGAATTGCTCGAACTCTCAACTCCTGTAGTGCAACTCTGGGAGGGAATTCTCGCCCTCCCTCTCATTGGCACCCTGGATAGCGAACGAACACAGGTGGTAATGGAGCGCCTGTTACAGACGATTGTGGAAACCGGCTCGACTATCGCTATTATTGAGATCACCGGCGTGCCGACTGTGGACACCCTAGTCGCGCAGCACCTGCTCAAGACAGTGGCCGCCGCTCGCTTGATGGGAGCGGATTGCATCATCAGCGGCATTCGTCCGCAAATTGCGCAAACGATTGTGCATTTGGGAGTGGACTTGGGCAACGTGATTACCAAGGCCAGCCTGGCCGATGCGCTTGCATTGGCGTTGCAACGAAACGGGCTTACGGTCGCGAAGAAAAAAGCCCAGGAGTAAAGAGTGAAGCTCGGCTGTGGATCACCAATCATAGACGGAGGCGGAAGACAAGATAAGAAATGCTATTTATCCTTCCAAGATTTCAACTTGGCTTTTGCAGACTGGTAGGTAACCGTGGAACGTATCCCTATTTTGAAGCTTGGCGACTTTCTCCTGGTGTCCGTGCAAGTCGATATGCATGACCGTTTGGCAATGGCTTTGCAGGATGATCTGACTGCCCGGATCGTCAAAGATAAGGCGCGCGGAGTATTGATCGATATTTCTTCTCTTGAAATTGTAGATTCGTTTATTGGCCGCATGCTGGGGAATATTGCAGCCATGGC
>CAZUFQ010000881.1:0-3171 GCA_964618735.1 uncultured Enterobacteriaceae bacterium | reverse complement strand
ATAGGGAAGGAGTCTTTATGAGCGCTCGGGTACATTCAGCGTTTCCCTCGTTAGCCAGGAGTCCGCCTCGTTGTATCCAAAAGTAGTCCGAATGACAGATCCATCAAAATCTGCATGATTGAATAACCCGACTCACGGCTCCCTGCTCTTTTTGTTTGCAGATGGAACAGATTGTTCGATCTGCACCCGGCGTTCTACTTGCTGCGTCATCCGTTCTTTAATCAAGCGTTCGTGGCCTCGCTCGCTCGGCTGATAATAGCGACGGTTACGTAGCTCATCAGGAAGATGATGTTGGCTGACTGCCGCGCCTTCGTAGTCATGGGCGTATTGGTATCCTTTGCCATATCCCAACCCCTTCATGAGCTTAGTGGGCGCATTGCGCAAGTGCAGAGGCACCGGAAGGGGTCCATGTTTTTTTACATCGTCTAGCGCGGCGAGCAAAGCCTTGTACGACGCGTTGGATTTAGGCGCGGTTGCTAAATACGTTGCGGCTTGCGCCATCGGGATGCGCGCTTCGGGCAGACCGACAAAATGCACGGCTTCCTTGGCACCCACTGCGAGTGATAACGCTTGTGGATCGGCATTGCCAACATCCTCTGCAGCAAAAATCACCATACGACGGACGATGAACAAAGGATCTTCTCCTGCCTCCAACATTCGCATCAACCAGTACACCGCCGCATCAGGATCGCTGCCGCGGAGACTTTTAATAAACGCAGAGATGACGTTGTAGTGTTCTTCCCCGCCTTTGTCATAAAGTAGGGCTTTGTGTTGCGCGGCTTCTTCAACCAGGGAGAGCGTGACGTGACCAGTTTCTTTTTCCGCGGCGAGCATTGTTGCTACTTCGAGGGTGTTTAAAGCCGCACGGGCGTCGCCCTGCGCGTGTTGAGCAATGAATGTCAAAGCGTCTTCGTCAGCCGTGAGCTGTTGAGCTCCCAACCCACGTTCCTCATCTTGTAAAGCGCGCTTGAGCAACACGAGAAGATCCTCTGTGCTCAAGGCTTCGAGCACGACGACCCGTGCACGGGACAGCAGTGGAGCAATGACTTCGAAAGACGGGTTCTCAGTGGTAGCGCCAAGCAAGATAATCAATCCTTTTTCCACATGTGGAAGAAAAGCATCTTGCTGGGCTTTGTTGAAACGGTGGATTTCATCCACAAACAACACCATGGGTTTCCCATGCAGACGGCGTTGTTCCCGGGCTTCCTCGAGAATCACTCGGAGTTCTTTGACGCCGGACAACACAGCGGAAAACGAAGCGAATGGCGCCTGCATCATCTGGGCAAGTAAATGAGCAAGAGTAGTCTTGCCGCAGCCCGGCGGTCCCCAGAGAATCAGAGACGGCAGAACTTTGCGCTCAGTGATCTGCTTAAGCAACCGTCCCGGACCCAGAAGCCGTCGCTGACCAACGTACTCTTCTAGCGTGCGCGGCCTCATACGCTCGGCAAGAGGGGCTTTCTTGGCTGCCGCCTTTGCGGCACTATGAACAAACAAATCACCTGTATGAGTTGACATTGAGGCGTCATTATATACCCGAGAGCTGCGCGAAAGGGAGGGCGTTGTTCTCAACGGAGTAGGCATGAATACCATCGGTCTGGTTATTAAGGTCAACAAGCCGGAAGCGCTTACGCTTGGGCGCGAACTTGCGGCGTGGCTACAGGCGCGCGGCAAGACGATCATGCCTGAGGACCGCACGAGCGAAGAGCTTGGCTTTACCCGGGGCTGGCGCAAAGTCGAAATCATGCAGCACGCTGATTTAGTTATCGTGCTCGGCGGTGATGGTACCTTACTCAGTGTGGCGCGACGCGCCAGTAAACGTGAGGTTCCCATCCTCGGCGTCAATCTCGGCAGTTTGGGGTTTCTCACAGAAACCACAACGGAAGAACTCTTCCTCACTATTGAGCGGATATTTGCAGGTGAGTACGCAGTCGAACGACGCAGCCTGTTGGAAGCCATGTTAATTCGCAACGGCGAGGTAATCAGCGCTTTTCAGGTGTTAAACGACGCGGTGATCAATAAAGGGGCGCTCGCGCGGATCATCGATATGGAAACCTGGGTCGATGACCAATATCTCTGTACCTACAAAGCTGATGGCTTAATTGTTGCGACGCCGACCGGATCGACAGCGTACTCTCTTGCTGCAGGCGGTCCGATCATTGATCCTGCGGTCGATGTGGTCGTCTTGGCGCCGATCTGTCCCCATACCTTGAGTAATCGTCCAATTGTCATTCCTGACCGCACCCATATCCAAGTCGTGCTGCGGACTGCGGATGAAGACGTCATCCTCACGCTTGACGGGCAAGAAGGATTGCCGATGAAAGTCGGAGACACCGTCAGCATTAAGCGGTCCGGTATTACGGTTTCCTTGATCAAATCTCCCCACCGAACCTTTTTCGATGTCCTCCACAGTAAGCTGCGCTGGGGCGATCGCTAGACGCCTTTGACAATTTCCCCAGTTTCGCCGAATAATCGGTGGCGTTCTCGACTGGGAGGGGAAAGATGGACAGGTTTGCGCGCTTCGTCCTTGGTTACCCATGGAGCATTCTCATTGGGGTGCTGCTCCTGACCGGCGTGTTTGGATTCTATGCGGTGCGTATTCGCATCGACAGCTCAATAGAGGCCATGCTGCCCAAAGGAGATCCTGAGCGGCAATACTACGAAGAGGTCCGGCGTTTGTTTGGTCGCGATGATGTCGGCGTGGTCGCCATCGTGACGGACTCTATCTATACGCCCGAGACTTTACGAAAAATTGACCGTCTCACCACTGAGATTCGAAAAATCCCGGAAGTTAAAAACGCTGTCGGTTTGATGAACGCCATTGATCCAATTGCCAAAGTTGCCGGTGAAGAGCAGGAGTTGCTTATCCCGGCAATTCCGGCCACGCCTGAAGAGTGGACAGCGCTGAAACAGAAAATTGTAGATCGGCCTGTCTATCTGAAAAATTTAGTGTCTGCTGATGGGCGCGCCGCCGCGATTAATATCTTCTTTCTTGAAAGCATCTCTGACGACGAATTTATCCGACGTGGAGTTGATGACCAGGTCCAAGCTTTGGTCAACAACTCCATTGGCCCCGAGCAGCTCTATTACAGTGGGTTGCCGCACTTTAAGGCAACCTCCGCCCGGACGATGCAGCAGGATTTGACCCGCCTCATCCCGGTTTCCCTCCTCTTT
>CAZUFQ010000880.1:0-3177 GCA_964618735.1 uncultured Enterobacteriaceae bacterium | reverse complement strand
GGAAACCCCAACCCACTGACATCCTCGCCCATGGAGAGCACCAGCCGAACGGCCTACTTCGATCCGCGGGTTGGTAAAACCGTTCCGTCCATCCCGCACCGGTATCCCCGTCAGCGCTAAAGCCGACAAAACTCTATCGATCGGGGCGTTTGGCTCAACTGACTTAAGTATAGCCCAAGCGCCAGCTACGTGTGGCGCCGCCATCGAAGTTCCCCTCATGTTGGTGTATGTCGCCACACCCGGAACCGATGAGTTGATCCATTCTCCTGGGGCTAATAAGTTGAGAAAAGAGGCGCTGTCGGAGAACCCCGAAACTCTATCTCTCGTCGTGCCAAGCGATCCATCCTGCGTTGAGCCCACACTGATCGCTGTGGAGATGCAGGCAGGCGCACCAAGTGCATTAGTGAGGCCGTCGTTTCCGGAAGCGATGACTGTGGCTATGCCAACTGAGCGCAGTTTGTCAATCCTCGACTTTGTCGGGTCAGTGTCGCAAGCGCTGGTAAACTTCCCGCCACCAAGGCTCAAGTTCACCGCTGCAATATTGTACGTATTGCGTAATGCAAACACCTGATCCAAGCCAAACATTACATCGGATGTAAAGCTCTTCACACACGGACTGGGCTTGCCATCACAAGCAATTTTGCCATTCCCATCCTCGAACCGAGAAAAGACTTGAATCGAGATGATCTTGGCGCCTTTGGCAACCC
Source organism: uncultured Enterobacteriaceae bacterium (assembly GCA_964618735.1). Classification (GTDB taxonomy): domain Bacteria; phylum Desulfobacterota; class Binatia; order Bin18; family Bin18; genus SYOC01. Next base: position 2,470 of record CAZUFQ010000880.1, on the reverse strand, counting down.
CGTTAAAGCCTTGAGAAGAATTGGCCCCTGCGGCAATGCCCGCAACATGGGTGCCATGATTACAAGCATTCCCGTTTACGTTTATCACATTGCAATTCACTCCGGCGCCTGTACCTATCTGCTCCTCCGACCCGTTCGGACATACCGTGGTTGAATTACTAGCCGTACTGGTGGTCGAGAAACAGGCTTCCGAGACCACTTTACCTCTGAGAAACTCATGGGCCTTGTCGACCCCAGTGTCTAAGATAGCGATCACCTGGCCCGAGCCCGTGAACCCACTCGCCCACGCATCATTCGCGTGAATCAGCGGGACACTTTCTGCGAGGGCTGGCGGCACGGGCACATCCTCCTGGATACTGGTGATAGAAGGGTCGTTCCTGAGTTGCGTCAATGCTGCGACGTCCACTTCCATAGCCATGTAAGGAACGTACTTGAACCGCTTGACATGAGTCACAGGATGGGAGGCCAACCGGTTAAGCACATCCTCCTGTGCCCGCGCCGTCGCATTCCGCTGGTTTCGGAGATCGTTCGTGGGGATCTCTCCTTCCGGTTGGAAGCCGGCGCCAAGACCCACAATGACACGGACCGCGCCATGGGTCAGCGCTTTCATAACCAACTCGTCAACCGTGGCCGCCCCAGACTTACTACTGTCGCTGGCTTGTGAAAAGAAGTCATCGCTCGCGTGTATAAAGGAAGCGGTGCTCATAAGCGTCAAGACGCAGAGCGCCATCGAAACAACAGTTTTGCTTGTCGTTTTCATGTGTTCATTTCCTCCCCTAAGGGATGTGGGTTCTTCACAAACTGATGGAAGTAACTCTATTCCTTGCCGTCCGCACAAAGCTGAAGAACCCAGGGGTGGTTCCTTCGTCCGGGTCGCAAGGAGCCCCTTTCCAAACTCCTAGTGATTTTCTTTACATGACCCTCACCCCCTTTCACTTCTGAGCTGAGTCTGTTGGTGGGTCCGTGGTCTGTGGTGTTTGCGCTAGATAAGACTCTTGATCGCGACAAATCGGATCACGGTTTGGATACGCAAGCGGTGCGAGCCTTAGCCATTGATTGAGGATCGTTGAGGGGTGTAGCGTATGGCGCAGCTCTCTAGACCTTCTGAAGAGTGCGCCTTCGTGGTATGAGCAGTAGTGATTTGGGACTAAGACCAAAAGTGCTCACGGGGAAAAGGAAGCTCTATAGGTCATGGCGCTACCGGTCTCTCTCACCATTTTGCGTCAAGGTGAGGTCAACATTATTGATTTGGCGGAAAGGGGGGTGCTCATTCCCCGCAGTGAAACCCATGTGAGCGAGGCGTTTCTGCACGAACTCGTCGCTGAGGTCGCGGGCATAGCCGCGCCAGGCTTTGGCCGAGGCGAAAGCCCTGCAGTCATCCAGGAGTTACAGCGGATAGGGGAGCTGATTTTCTCACATTTATTGACCGAGCCGGTGCGTCATCGGCTGCGCACCACAGAGCCCTGTGACTTGTATCTGCGTTTGGATGAACAACTAGTCCATGTGCCTTGGGAGCTGTGTTACGACGGAGAGCAGTTTTTAGCGCTGAAGTTTCGCCTCGGCCGCCAAGTCATTACCAGTGCTCCCGTGCGTAGTGCGAGCACTGCTCGCCAGGAATGGAGCCCTTTACGAGTGCTGTTGATCGCTGACCCAACCGAGACCTTACCGCAAGCGGAGGCTGAGACTGAACGGCTTTGTCACTTCTTCAGCGAAACGCCAGGAGTAGCAGTGACATTGATGGGTGGGAGTGAGGTACGCAAGGCGCCGCTCCTGGCGGCGCTGCAATCCCATAACATCGTGCACTTTGCCGGGCACAGTCAGTATGATCTTCGCACCCCGAGCCGTAGCGGATGGCAATTGCACGAAGACGTGGTGACCGTAGAAGAACTAGGGCGGCTTACCCAGCCACCGTTACTGGTATTCTCGAATTCCTGCCAAGCGGGGGCAACCGTCGCCTGGGGAGCGAGCTCCAATTACGACGAACAAGCGTTTGGCATCGGCAGCGCGTTTCTGCTAGCGGGGGTCAAAAACTATATCGGGACCTTCTGGGTCGCGCATGACGAAGAGAGCGCTGCCTTTGCCACGGCCTTCTACTACAGTCTCACGGCGGGGCAGAGCATAGGCAAGGCGCTGCTTCAGGCGCGCCAGACACTCATCACGCAGTGCGGCTGGCAAAGCCTGACCTGGGCCAGTTACATGTTGTATGGTGACCCAGCCTTTACCTTGTTGCCGGTGACCAACGCCCGCCCTCTTTCTCTTGCCTCTCCCACTGCACCCTCTCAGCGGGCTCAAGTAATGCAGCGTAAGCTGGCGGCGATCCTCAGCGCCGACGTGAAGGGCTACAGTCGCTTGATGGGTGAGGATGAAGGAATGACCATCCGTACCCTGACTGCCTACCGCGAGGTAATGGCGACGCTCATTAGTCAACACCACGGCCGAGTGGTGGATGCGCCGGGCGATAATCTGCTGG
>CAZUFQ010000879.1:0-3178 GCA_964618735.1 uncultured Enterobacteriaceae bacterium | reverse complement strand
TCAGCTCTCCAATCTCGCCGTGACGCGCAGGGGGAAGCTGCGCCGCTTTTCCTTGCCGTGCAAACTGACGGCTAAATTCAGCAAGCTGAAAAATGGGACGAGCAATATGAGAAGCAATGAACAGCGATCCCCCAACCGCCATCACACCAGTGAACGTTAAAAAGAGAAAAAGAGAGAATTTCATCTTTTGAATGGGCATAAAGGCCTGCTGAGTAGGCTGAATCATTAGGGTAGACCAGCCAAATCCCCGGAAACCTTGATAGCCGCGGGAGGGCGCATAGCCGACCAATACCTCGCCCGTTCCTAAGGGGCCGCCATCCGCAGTCAAGCGCCCGCGGCGAGCATGTCGGGCTTGTACAGCCGGAGGCCAGGAGGCCAGCGTGGAACTCAGCAACACACCCTGTTGGCGCAGGTAAGAGGAAGCAGACAGAAAGTGCCTTGCCTGGTCAAGAACGACCGCCATGGGCTGCCATGGCAAAGGCGACTGTTGACTAGTCTGATCGAGTAAGCGAAAAATCTCTGTCCAATCAAAAGACGCGTACAAGGAGCCTATTATTTTTTCGTCTTTTTCATCCTTCTGGAATGTATCAGCAATCGCCGCTCGTATGTTCAGAGAGGACCCCAGCGGGGTTAAGGACAAGGGTTCAAGCTCTACCGTCCCTTGCGGGAGTGTAGCAGTGAGCCACGGCGGTCGATCAGAAATTTCTTTTCCAAGTAAATGAGAATCGCTCGCAGCAATTACCCGATCATCAGCTGCCGTGCAAAAAAGCTGAGTGTACACGCCATAACCAGCTTTGAGATCCGCCAATATATGAGAGACGCGCTTGTCGACATCGTTAATGCGGATTTCTTGCATCGCTTCGAGTTTGGTCCAGGCCCGTACATTTTCAAGCCGTTCGAAGAGCATCCAATCGATTTGATCCATCAAGGCCGAGGCCTCGACCAACAGGTTTCTCGCAATTTCAGCTTCCAGGGCCTTGCGTGCTTGACTAAAAGCCAGCAGGGTAAGGCCGGTCGTTGGGAACAAGCCGACCGCCAGAAAGGACAGCAGTAAGGTGCGCCAAATGGTCATCTGTCTGTGCGGCGATAGTGAAGAGTATTATTGCCATGAGTAATCATTCTTTCTGTCTTGCCGCTTCTCCTGGGAAAAGGTATGCATTTTGCGTGCCTCATGGCTAGTATCCCCCCTACAAGAAAACGCGCTGACGAGGACCCATGAGGTTAGCTCCCTCTCTTTTCTCCATCGTGATCCCTTTCATTGCGGCCCTCGTGTGGCCGGCTCGCACGCTGCATGCCCAAGAGCTGCCTCCGCCAAAATCTAACTGGGAGTACCATCTCGGGCAAGGATTACAGCTCGGCAATTCTGGATTGACCCTTGGCGGCTATGGCAGCGTGCGCGTTGAAGATCTGCGCCGCCACTCTCCACAATTAACGCTGAGTGCGTTGAGTTTGTTCGTCTCATGGGATACAGGAACGCGGGTGCATTTCTTTTCTGAAGTGAAATTAGAGGAAGTGGCGCTCACCCGAGGAGAGCGCTCGTTTGATACGCGCGACCGTGGGGTGGAACTGGAGCGGCTGTATATGGATGTCTACCTCATCGATGCAGTCACATTCCGTTTTGGCAAATTTCTCACTCCTGTGGGACGGTGGAACTTGATCCATGCTGACCCTCTCGTATGGACAACGTCCCGCCCGTTGATTACGTCTCAACCTTTTTCCCCTAACACCACCGGAGGGATGCTTTACGGCAATGTGCGCCCTTTCGGAAAAGAATTCGATTACTCCATGTACTTGCAGGTGACCGATGATTTAGACTCGCACCAAAATGACGGGCCATTTAACGAAGCCGTCGGAGGGCATCTTGCGACACATCTAGGACCGACCGAAGTCGGCTTCTCTTACGCCAATTTCCGACGCGAACAGGACCACAACGAGCGTCAGAACCTGTTCGGACTCGACTTCTTGTGGACGCGCCAACAAATGGAGTGGACTGGAGAGTTTCTCTATCGTATAGGTTCAGAGAGTTCGGCAAAGAATAATGAGTGGGGCTTGTTCGTCCAAGGGGCCATCCCATTAAGCAAGCAGCTTTTTGCTATCGGTCGCTATGAATTTTTTGATCCGCAAGGCTCGCTCCCCGGAGTGCATCTCTGGTTGGCGGCGTTAGCGTTTCGCCCCTTGCCGCCGCTCATCCTGCGCACCGAATACCGTTTTACACGCGACAACCTCGCTAAAGTACCCGAGGGATTTGCGGCCTCGCTTGCACTCCTCTTTTGATTCTGTTTAGGAACCAGCCTGCTCATGCGTCTCTTCCTGTTTGGCCTGTTACTTCTCTGGATGCTCTCGCCAGAGCCGCTGCGGGCAGAGGAGACAATTGCTATCGTCACGTCGGCTTCTTTTCCAGTCACCGAGGCCTTGAGTAAAGAAGAACTGGGGCGCATTTATCGGCGAAAGAAACTCTTCTGGGAAAATGGAGCAAAAATCATCCCGGTCAATCTGCCTGCCGCCCATCTCTTGCGGCGCCACTTCTCTCACCTCGTGCTGGGTCTACTGCCAGAAGAAATGGAAGCGTACTGGAACGAGCAATATTTCCACGGGGTCTCCCCGCCTTACGTCCTTGCTTCAGAAGAAGGCGTCCTCCAGTTTGTCGCCACGACGCCGGGCGCCATCGGGTATGTAAGCGCCACCGCTGTTACAAAACATGTGCATGTGTTGTTCGCTCTGCCAGTTCCCTCGACTGAGAAACAGCCCTAAGACTCTGTCAATCTCTAAACTTTACGGCTTTCTCATGCCCAGGCTCTGCCTGGGCATGTCGTCCGGCTATGACGCTTCCGCAGCTGGGAATGGCGTTCCCAGGCAGAGCCTGGGAACGAGGTGGTCAACTGTTGAGCTTGGCAAAGGACCAGAGGGGTCTATGCCCTGCAATTTTTGTCGCCATTTTAGAGAGATTCCTTTCCTTTTTTGCGGGCTTTTCTTTTTTCGCGCCTTGTTTTTTTGAGAAATTCCCCGGCATTTTCCTTGCTCGTATACGTGAGTCTCGGCCCCAGGAATTGCTGAAACTCCATTGAAGATAGGATCGCTACACGAAACGCAGCGCAGCGAGTCATTCGTCCTTATTGATCATGCATCTATATGCGGAACACACCAAGAATTGGCTGATTAGGTGGCCAGCGCATACAGG
>CAZUFQ010000878.1:0-3180 GCA_964618735.1 uncultured Enterobacteriaceae bacterium | reverse complement strand
ATGACCTTCTGCGTGAACAATTCGCCGTTCGCGGGCAACAAGGATCACAGCGGCGGCAAGTTCCTCACCAGCCGCCAGATCCGCGATCGCCTCACGCGCGAGACACTGCACAACGTTGCGCTCAAGGTCGAGGAAACCGAAGACGCCGACAAGTTCAAGGTCTCCGGCCGCGGCGAACTGCACCTGTCGGTGCTGATCGAAACGATGCGCCGCGAAGGCTACGAACTCGCCGTGTCGCGCCCCGAAGTGATCATCCAGGAAATCGACGGCGTAATGCAGGAGCGTGCGGCCGTTCTGCTGCATGAGAGTCATCTCGACCAGCGGGTGGGCGTTGGTGCGGATCTGGCGGTGAGGGAGAAGGCGGTCCAACAGGTCACGGAAGAGGCCCGCGTGAGCGGGAAGCCTTTGATGGTAGTAGAGCCCGCCGAGATTCCGGGGCGTCCAGGTAACCGTGCCCTTACCGTTGCCGCCCGTACGGGCGTCAGCGCGATGGATGCTAACCCCCGCCTTCGGACCGCGGTTGCCGCGCAGAGCGGGGCGCGCATGCCGAACGATACGATCGATCGCGCCATTAAAAAGGGTGCAGGCGAACTCGAAGGCGTATTGTACGAAGAAGTCACCTATGAAGGGCATGGACCTGGCGGTGTGGCGATCATGGTGCAAGTGCTGACTGACAATAAGAACCGGACAGTCTCGGAAGTGCGGCATTTCTTTTCTAAACATGGCGGCAGCTTAGGTTCTCCTAATTCTGTGGCCTGGATGTTCACCAAAAAGGGCACGATCCATGTCGAGCGTTCCCAAGTTGAAGAAGATCGGTTGATGGAGATTGCGCTCGACGCCGGCGCGGAAGATGTCACGGCTGGTGAGGAATTGTTCGAGATCACCACTGCTCCGGAAGACGTTGATGCAGTCCGCGAGGAGTTAGAAAAGGCCAGCATTACCGTTGCGTCCGCGGAAGCCACGATGATTCCTCAGAATACGGTCATGCTTTCAGGCAAAGAAGCCGAGCAGACCCTTAAATTGCTGGAAATCTTGCAAGAGCACGACGACGTGCAAAGCGTTTCGGCAAACTTCGATATGGATCAGGAGGAGATGGAGCGCTTGAGCGCCGCCTGAGAAAGTGTGGTGTTGTGGGTGAGCGAACGGTCTCCCCGTCTTTACGAGTGCTTGGCATTGATCCTGGAACCCTCCGTACCGGGTGGGGGATTATTGAACGCAGAGGGCGCAGCCTCTCGTTCTGCGCGGCAGGCGTACTGACCGCGAAAGGCTTTCACTCTCTTCCAGAACGCTTGCGGCTGATCTACGCTGGCATTGTGGAAGTGATACAAACGTATGCTCCTCAGGTTCTGAGTCTCGAAAAAGCCTTCGTCTCGTATAACGTACAAAGCGCTTTGCGTCTGGGCGAGGCGCGAGGCATAGCGCTCTTGGCCGCCGCGCAAGCAGGGTTGCGCATCGCCGAATATAATCCAACGGAAATTAAAGCGGGAGTCGACGGCCTTGGTCGCGCAGAGAAAATGCAGGTGCAAAAAGCAGTGTTCGCCCTCCTGAGTAACGGAAGCTCTCCTGAAGCGTTAGGATTGCCAGTTAGTAAAGATGCAACCGACGCTTTGGCTGCTGCAATTTGTCATCTGCAGTCTTCTTCTCTTTCGGGACATCTCCAAGAATTAGGCGGCGTCAAGGGAGGAGGCACGAGTTTATTGCGTTCGCGTCCCCGTTCGTTGCGCAATGTCTTGCCGAAGAAAATGATCGAGCAACTGTTAATCACTGCCCAACAACGCGGCAAGGCGAAATGAGCTTCAGGTAAAGATCATGCTCAGCTTCTCTATCTTCTCATGCCCAGGCTCTGCCTGGGCATGGCGTGAGGGTATAACTTTACAGCCTCTGGGGATTGCGTTCCCAGGCTCCGCTTGGGAACGAGGTCGTCAACTTTTTGTATGATTGCGCGTTTGATCGGTGTGTTAGAAGAGAAAACACCAGAGCAACTGGTTGTTGATGTACAGGGCGTGGGATACCAAGTGTTCGTGTCGTTACAGACGTTTTACCGCTTACCGGCGCTGCACGAACGAGTGTCTCTGCATATCCATACGCACCTTCGTGAGGATGCGTTGTTGCTCTATGGCTTCCTGGAGGAGAAGGAGAAAACTTCTTTTCTCTTGCTCAAAGGTGTGACAGGGATTGGTCCGCGACTGGCGCTCAACATCCTTTCTGGCATCCCTGTCGATGAACTCGAGAAGGCGCTACGAGCGAGTGATGTAACGAGACTCGTCGCTGTACCCGGAGTCGGGAAGAAAACCGCAGAGCGTTTGGTGATCGAACTTCGCGAGAAGGTGGGTTCTTTAGAAAGTGGGCTGCCAGGGGGGGCAGAGGAACGCTCTGCTCTCTCGGATGAGGCGGTTTCCGCTTTAGTCAATCTCGGCTATCGTCGTACAGAGGCGGAAAAAGCGGTGCGCGAAGCGCTGCGGCGCGGCGCGGCTAGTATTGCTGACCTAATTCGAGACGCCTTGCGGAGTCTGAGCGCATGAGTCGTAAGAAAAAACTGTCCGCTGAACAGGCCGCATCATCTGCGGAATTCGCTGAGGCGTCTGCCGAAACTGCTCTCAATTCAGAAAGCGAGGTGGCGCTGGCAAAGACGTCGCCCGACGCGCCGGAAGAGCAAGCCTTAGACACTTCCCTCCGTCCTCGTTTGTTGGATGATTACATTGGACAAGATAATATCAAGCAGAATCTGCGCATCGCTATCGCCGCGGCGCAGCAGCGCGGCGACGTGCTTGATCATCTCTTGTTCTGCGGTCCGCCAGGATTGGGGAAAACCTCTCTTGCTTATATTATGGCCCGCGAGATGGGAGTGGAGATCCGTGCGACCACCGGGCCTGTGATTGAACGCCCTGGCGATCTGGCTGCGATTCTGACCAACCTTGAAGAAGGCGACGTGTTGTTCATCGATGAAATTCATCGGTTAAACCGGCTCATCGAGGAGTTCCTCTACCCGGCGATGGAAGATTTTCAACTTGATCTTGTCGTGGGGCAGGGGCCGTCCGCCCGCACGGTCAAGCTGGCGCTCAAGCGTTTCACGCTGGTGGGGGCCACGACGCGGCAGGGCTTGTTGACTTCGCCGTTGCGAGATCGTTTTGGCTCGACTTTTCGATTGAACTTTTATCAAGTGGCAGATTTAGAAAAGAT
>CAZUFQ010000877.1:0-3185 GCA_964618735.1 uncultured Enterobacteriaceae bacterium | reverse complement strand
CAGCGCCGCGTTTTAAAGCGCCGTACTGGGCGGCGCTCGGTATTGCGTATGCGGATGCTACTATCGCTCGGCTTATTCCTGGCCGTGAACCCTTCGTCCCTCCTGTCGGGGTGAAGCTCAGTAAGAAAAAAATGTTTTTTACTTCAGCAAAAGCCGTCCGTGAACTCGGTCTCCCGCAAACGCCGGTGCGGGAAGCGCTGCGGAAGGCGATCGTTTGGTTCTGTCAGAATGGCTACGTCAAAACGTGAGGCTGCTCCGCACAAGCGAGTGTGGCGGCGCTGAAGGAGCGAGTGTGGCGGTGCTGATAGGTCTTGGCCTTATCTCCGTCTTGATGTGGTTGGGTGTGTTGTTGCATCCTGCACGTCCGTGGGACTTTCAACCCGTGGGGGATGACGGGGAGCCGCCTCCTGCGCCTTCGGTGTGGCCTTCGGTCTGTATTCTCGTACCAGCGCGCAACGAGAGTGAATCGCTGCCGCATACGTTGCCGGCGCTTTTGACCCAAGAGTATCCGGGTGCATTCGCCGTGGTGGTGATTGACGATCGCTCTCACGACGGCACGGCTGAAGTTGCGCGTGCGCTTGCCGAGAAGTGTGGCGCGGCCAATCGACTCAGCGTGATCTCCGGGGCTCCATTGCCGTCGGGCTGGGTGGGAAAAGTATGGGCGTTGGCGCAAGGCGCAGCGCATTGTGGGCTCAAGGTCGGAGGTGGGTCTACTGATGAGATCCTTTCTATTCCTCCTTCTTCGCCTTCACTTCGCATGCCGCTTCCCAAGTATTTTTTGTTGACCGATGCTGACATTCGTCACTCGCCGCACTCGCTCCGGCGTTTGGTGGCTGAAAGTGAACACGGACAGTTGGCGTTGAACAGCCGGATGGCGCGTCTCCGGTGTAGATCGGGTGCTGAGCGCTGGCTCATTCCGCCTTTTGTTTTCTTTTTTAATTTGTTGTATCCGATGCGGCAGGTGAACGATCCACGACACGCTATGGCTGGGGCTGCCGGGGGTTGCGTACTCCTGCGAACTAGTGCGTTGGAACGCGCGGGCGGGTTCACTTGTATCAAGGATCGTATTATTGATGATGTTAGTTTAGCGCGGCAGATCAAACGGGCCGACGCGCCGATTCAGTTAGCGCTCAGCCGCGCGGAAGTGGAAAGTCTGCGGGTATATGATTCGCTCGACACAATCTGGGTGATGGTCCGTCGCACCGCATTCACTGAACTGCGCTATTCGTGGCTACGCTTGTTCGGCACGGTGATGGGGATGGGGTTGATGTTTGTTGTTCCTCCGCTGTGGTCCAGTGGCGGCGCTATCATGTTGCTGCTCGGTTTACTCGGCCTCGTGACCGGGGGTATTGCAAGTTTTGCTTTTGTAACCATGCTTGGCGTCTGTGCTTGGGCGTTAATGGCGGTCGTGTATCGTCCGGCGGTCCGTTTCTTTCACCTGCCGTTGTCGTGGTGTTGGACGCTGCCTGTCGCGGGGGTGTTGTACGAAGGCATGACTGTGGACTCGGCCATTCGTTACGCCACTGGCCGGCGTATTGGTTGGCGGGACCATTAGGCCCCTGCCTTCTAAAGGGGAGTCATGGAAAGTTCAAAGATATCTAAAAAAGAGACCGCTTCTATCGGCGTCTTTACCGCGCTTGCCTGGGAAAGTGCAGCAGTACGCTCGGTGCTTAAACAGGTTACCCAAGTCGAGGAGCATGTCTGGAGCGGTTTTGCGGGCGATCAGGAGTTTCGCGTCATTACTGGCGGTATTGGTCTACGGCGCACGCGACAAACTGTGGAACGATTTGCAACGACGCCGTTTTCCGCTGTACTCTCCATTGGCTGCGCTGGCGCCCTCATCGCTGGATTAACGACTGGACAGTTGATTTTGGCGTCTGATATCCGCATGCAACCTGCAAAGGACGACGACCGGCTCGAACTGTTGTCGATTGATGCGACGCTGCTCACGCGCATGCGAGAGGCGGCTGCTCGCAGTAAGATCCCCAGTATCGATGGGTCGCTCTTTACCTGTCCGAGGGTGCTTTATACTCCCGAGGAGAAGGTATTGCAGGGAAAGCGCACTGGAGCAGTGGCGGTAGAGATGGAAAGCGGCGTCCACGCTGCGTTCGCTGCAGAGCGGGGTTTGCCGTTTCTCGTGTTGCGCGTCATCCTTGATGGGGTAGATATGACAATCCCAGCCATAGCTGGATTGGTAACGCCAGAGGGCAAGACTCGCTCGTTGCGCGCCGCTGCGCATGTCGTGATGCACCCGCATCATCTTCCCGCGTTACTGGCGCTGAAGCGTGCGCGCGAAGCGGCAACGCAGACGATCTCACGACTCTGTCGAGAACTCTTCCCTCGATTAAATTCTTGAACAAAAATTTATTCCTCAAGTTTTGCTGACCTGCTCCGATAGTTATTTATGACGCGGCAGTGGGCAGTGCCCTGGAGAGTTAAATCGGCACTGTGATGCTGGAACCTCCTCCGACACCTGCTCTCCTCTTGACCGGCGCATCTTCCTCACCGCTGCCGCGTTGCCCTTGATCTTAAGGAACTGTCCCTATAGTGGGGCAGTGCCCCGCATCAATTTCTCACAGCAGCGCGTTCTCCTTGTCGCGCTGCTGTGCTGCTTCTACTACTTCTTTTTCTTCGGCGCAGGCGTCGCCTGTTGTCCATATTTCTCCGCCATTAGTTTCTTTTGTAAATCATAGGCGGGTTGGGCTTTGTCGCGCTGGCCAGCAATGAGATAGAAACGAACCGCTTGCTGAAGTGAAGCGATGGCTTGATCTTTTTGACCAAGCTCGTTGTAGGCGACGCCTAAGCCATGATGCGCGACGGGATCTTCAGGATTCAGGCGTAAGACTTCTTGGTATTCTTTCACCGCGTTTTCCTGCTGACCTTGCGCAGCATAAGCTTTGGCGAGTCGTAAATGCGCCGTGCTTTTATCGGGGTCGAGTTTGATTGCTTCTTGATACTCAGCTATGGCCTCGCCGGTCTGTCCGTTTTGATCAAGCGTCTGCCCTAATTCGAAGTGGGCGTCGGCGGAGGCGGTGTTATAGCTAAGTGCGGTGCGAAATGAAGCCGTTGCTTCGTCCAATTGCTTACGAAGACGTTGGGCGACGCCTTGGTTGACGTAATAACCAGCCAGCGCGAGACGGGCCTCATTCATGTTGGAGTCAAGGCGTAATGCATCTTGGTAGGCG
>CAZUFQ010000876.1:0-3195 GCA_964618735.1 uncultured Enterobacteriaceae bacterium | reverse complement strand
GCGACACACTTCGGTAAACAGTTCTTTGTGTTGGACCACAGGACTCAGGACGCTGATTTCTGATTGGAAGGGGGTTTGGCGCTTGGGGGCACTTCGATGCAATTGGGAGCACAAACGGAGGCCCGAGCATACTATGCCCAAGGGCTGGCCTATTATGACCCTGTGCACTGTGACGCTCACGCCTCTTTGTACGGAACGGACCCCGGCGTGCTGTGTTGTTCCTGTTTGTCCTGGATCTTGCAGTGGCTTGGGTATCCAGACCAGGCGCTCCGGAAAGATCAGGAAGCGATTTGCTTGGCCCAACAACTGGATCATCCCTTTAGTCTGGCCGTGGCTCTCAATAATTCTTGTGTATTTTATGGACACCGTCAGGAACTACAAACGATGCGGCGGCAAGCAGAGGCGCTCCTGGCGCTGGCGACAGCACAAGGATTTCCCGCCTACGCTGCAGTGGGCGCCATTCTGCAAGGCGTGGCGCTAGCAGAACAAGGACACCGAGAGGAGGGCATTGCGCAGGCTCACCAAGGATTGGCCGCCCAGCGGACTGCCGGAGCAGAGCTCCCCCGGCCATTTATGCTGATCTTACTGGCGGATACTTGCGTGAGAATAGGGCAGGTCGAAGAAGGGCTACAAGTGCTGGATGAAGTGCAGGCCCTCGTCAATAAATCTGGGGCGTGTGTTCATGAAGCTGAGTTGTATCGGCTGAAAGGCGAGCTGACGCTGCAACAAGAAAATCAAAAATCAAAAGGCAAAGGGCAAAAGGCAAAAATCTCTAACCCCCAGCACCCAACACCTGGCGCCCAATCCGAGGCGGAAGAATGTTTTCATAAGGCCATCGACATCGCTCGCCGCCAGCAAACCAAGATGTGGGAATTACGTGCAACTACAAGCCTCGCCCGCCTGTGGCAGAGTCAGGGCAAGCAACACGCCGCACACGACCAGCTGTCCGAGATCTATCGCTGGTTCACCGAAGGATTTGACACGGTAGACTTAAAAGAAGCGAAGGCGCTGCTGAAGGAATTGTCAGAAAGAGTCAACAATCGTTAAGAGATCGGCAAGACTGTTCGCATGCGTGTAATCGGTGTTTTTTAGGGGCTTCCCGTTTCTATCGATCAAGACCGGCGTGAGTCCAGTCGTCTGCGCCCCGATGATGTCGGCGTCATAACTATCGCCGATGTGGAGCGCGTGTACGGCTTGTACACCAGTCCGTGCGAGCGCGTTTGTGAAGATCGCCGCTTCCGGTTTTGCTGCTCCGGCCTGGGTTGAGATAACTACCGCGTCAAAAAAGTGCGCAATCCCGAGTCCATCAAGTAAACCAAATAAGCGAGAGTCGAAATTGGAAATCACGCCCAGTATGAGTCCGCGCTTTTTCAGGCTCTCTAGCGTCTCAAGCGTTTCTGGATACAGCTTCCATGCTTCTGCCCGAGCAAAAAACTCGAACAGCGCGGTGAAATACTCCTCGAAACGAGGAAAGATCCCTAGAGAGGAGAACACGTCTTGCACCAGGGTCTTCCACCATTGTTTTTCCAGCGCAGGAATTTGCGTTGGCGAAGCGTCTGGGAACGCCATTGGCGGCGCAGCAGCAAAATAGCGACGAAAGCCTTGTTCTAAGTCCGCAACTGCAACGTCTTTCCCATGTTCACGAGCAAGGCGCGCGTAAATATCGCCAACTGAACCGTTGACTGTGAATAAGGTGCCGGCGGCGTCAAAAAAGACGGCTCTGATCAAGTGAGGAGGCATTTTATCACTCCGAAATTAAAACACCCTTCGACTTCGCTCGCGCTACGCTCAGGGTGAACGGATGAAAGGCGGCGGGAGAAACTAAAAACCGTTCGTGCTGAGCTTGTCGAAGCACGCATTGTGAGTCTTTACAATTCTTTCATGATCCCATCCATGGCGGCTAGCAACGCTTCCAGATCGCTACGATTGGTGTAGTAGTGAATCGACACTCGCAGCCCGCCGACGCCTGAACAATAGCGCACTGTGGGATAAATTCGTTTTTTTTCCAACTCTTGTGTGAGCCGATGCACGCGCTCTGCATCAGTATAGGGTTCACAAGTGACGATGCCGGACCGCAGCTGATGATCCGCCGGCGTCCAAACTTTGATGCGCCGGCGCTGCAGTTCCTCGATCAGAAAATCGCCGAGATTCATAATGTGTTCTGTCACTGCCTGTGCATCAAGCGCATTAACGTACGCCAACGAAGCCGCCAGGCCTGTAGCGCCGATGGTCTTCGGCATGCCGTGGATTTCAAACCTACGCGCGTCTGACGCCAGCGCAAGGGAAACAAAGGGCGTCAGGGTAGGATTTCCGAGATACTTCGCCCAGCCCTCAGCAGGTTCCGTGAACGCGAACAACCCGTGCGCCAGCCCCGGTTGCAGTTTGTCGTGCATGTCTTTGCTAATGTAAAGCAGTCCGGTTCCGAACGGCGAGTTCAGCCATTTCTGCGCGCCTGCCGCGAGGAAATCAACGTTGAGGACGGAGAGGTCCACAGGAATCGCGCCAAGTTGCTGAATCGCGTCAACAACTAAGAAACAGTGATGGTCCTTCGCTAGTTGCGAGAAACCAGCCAGGTCCATGCGTAAGCCGTTGATCCACTGGACGGAGCTAACCATGATAGCCCGCGTGTGCTGATCAATCAGCTTGGCGTAATCATCAACCGTAACCACGCCATTGCGATGCCGGGCGACGCGGATTTCGAGTTGATTATGGAGTTGCGGATAGGAGGCGCTGATGGCGACTTGCGGATATTCCAGATCACAAAGAATGAGATTATCGCCAGGAGTGAAAGGAATGGCAGCCAGGGCGATGTTCAGCCCCATTGTCGTATCGTCGATAAAGGCAATTTCCACAGGAGTGACATGTAAAAGTCGAGCGGCCTCCTCCTTGGCTTTGACTGAGGCGGCGCCAATGGCGCGGTAGTAGGTTTTATAACCCATCTCCGCGGGTCCTTGCCCCAATAACGAGGCGACGCGTTGCACGGCTTCTAACGCCGAACGAGGTGGTAACCCGACGCCGGCAGTGTTGAGATAGACTTGCTGCGTGACTCCAGGAAAATCCGCTCGGACCGCCTCCACGTTAAACATGACGCCCCCTTTGGCAAATAGCCCGTTCGCTGCACTCACTCTATAGCAGATGGCAAATGGCTCGCTCGTTTCACTCGCTCTATGGCTGATAGCTCACTCGCTGCGCTCG
>CAZUFQ010000875.1:0-3199 GCA_964618735.1 uncultured Enterobacteriaceae bacterium | reverse complement strand
AGTCTGGCTGGACGAACAGACCATCGACCCGTTTCTGCGCCGCGTCGGGCAAGCGAAGACCATTGTGATAGAGGTAGTCGATAAAATGGTGTTCCGTTGAAGAATTCTGATCAAGGCCACGGACCATTGCCAGGTAGTGGTCCTCGTAGCTGTGGAAGTTGGGATTCTCTTGTCTTTCGAGAGCGCCGATCCGCAGTTTTTCCAACGCATCCTTGATCAGATGACGATCGATAATCTTATGTTCACGTTGGTTGTAGTAGCTGAGCAGATCATCGTAGGAAGCCGGACCTTTATACTCCGGATCGTCAAAGCGACACAGTACGATCGCTTGCTCGACCACTTTATGGAAGACGTCTACATCGAAAACAAACTGCGACAAGATACCCAGGCTTCCTTCTGCTGCCTCATATAACAGGATGTTAGGCGATTCTGGATCACCAATGGTTACGACCCCTATTTCATTTGGTTCGACTTGGAAGACACTCTCAATCGCACGCTTCAGTGCATACTGAAGGGTCACTACACCCTCGGGTTCCAGCCCAAGCGGTTGGATGGGCTCAAGATAGAGTGCGTCCGCAAGGTTTGACGTCCACAATTTGACCAACCGGAATTTCTCGGACTGTCTGTTGTTCGCATCCGGCATGGAGCTACGCCAGTCGCCTGACACCAAGCCAATAGGAAAGCCGTTCGCATCTTGGGAGCGCCATTTATAATTGACATGAATCAGACGGGCAGCTGGGATATAGCGAAGGTTAAGTAAAGCGTTTTCACTCGTCTGAACAACCGCCTTTTTCACGCGCTCGAAGTGACCGCCGTCCACAGAGAAATACGTTCTGATATCGAAGCCACGGGAGACACGTTCCTCTTCTTCACAGGAGATACGGTCGATTTCTTCAGCCCGTGATTCCACCATTTCCAGCAGGTCATGTATATGTTCTTTATTAGCGTTGATCCCAAGATTCAGCCCCGAGAATGGACAGATCTCAAGATCCTTCTGCTCTTTGGTGAGAAAGTAGCCCGCCTTCGTACTAATCTTCGCTTCGGTCAGCGCCGATTCGGCATCCTGGGTGATGAGCTGACAAACCCGATACTTCCGTCCATTGTGGTAGATAATGTTCAGCGGACCAAACTCACGGAGAGCAATGGATCGCGGGCGTGAGACGAAGTCTCCTGAAGAATCACTGGTTGGCAAAAAGACTCGCACGGGAAGCCGGGTGAAATTGTAGCCTGGTAAGAACCCTTCCGAGGCTAGATACCGATAGGGATAAAACTCGGACAATTCGGTTGATCGACCAGAGAGGTTGTTGCGCAGCAGGTCCAATTGGCGTGTTGCCTGATCCTGATTACGCTTGTGCTTTCTGTACTCGTCACTCCCCAGACTGAGCGTGCCGCTTTCGATTTTCTGTGTGGCTTGGGTCAGAATCGTACGAGCAGAGCGATACAGCCGTCGCCAGCGCACCAGCGCGTTGTCCAAATGCTCATCAATTTTCGAGAGATTGTGTTCAATCCAGCGATCGGAATACCACGCTGCGGCTTTGGTCTGCAGTTCGCTCCCGAAGTCGCTGATGGTCCGTTTGAAGGTTGCCTTCAGATTATCAAAGAGAGTGGGCGGGATACCAAGACCGGCTCGCACCTCTGACGCGAGTGGCATCTTGTCATTATCATCTGTGACGAGACGCATGATCGATGGCTTTGCTCCACCCACATCATCGAGTCCCGGCAGTCCTATCTCCGACACCACGAGCGCGTTGAGGTGCGCAGCAAGGAGTTCCCGGTTGCAGAGGTCCAGTTTCGGCGCCATCACTTTCCCTGACACTAGCGCCTCTTGTTCCTTGAAATAGTGGCGATCGTGTGGGGCGTAACTCGAACAGTAGGTAAAGACGAGAGCGGCCTGACCACTGCGTCCGGCGCGGCCTGATCGTTGCGCGTAGTTCGCGGGATTCGGCGGTGCATTGCGCATGTGGACAACACCCAGGTCTTTGATATCGATACCCAACTCCATCGTGGGGGAGCAGAAGAGCGAACTAATGGCCCCCGTGCGGAACAATTGTTCTCGCTCAATGCGATCCTCCGTGCCAAGCTGCCCAGTGTGGTCTTCGCCGCGGAGGCGCTTCATCTTGGCAAAGTCCCGCTGGTACAGGGCCTGGAAGAATTCGTTGGGCTTTGGGGTGCGGTCCTTGTAGGAGCGCTGTTTGATCACGTCCGCCTTGACGGTGTGTCTATCCCCCAGTTTCCAGATGATCTTTTCTACGCGGAGACGGTAGATGGGGACCTCTTCGTTTTCTTCGTTCCTGGCGGTTTGGGATTTGAGATAATCCGCCTGCTCCAGCATCGCCATTATTTGGAGAATGAAACGGCGGTAGTGGTCTTTCTTCAGGTCCAGATCAAACCTACGTTGGCGCACATACAGCTTAATGAACTTGCCGAGGGAGCTGGCAGGCCCCATACTCTTTGCATAGAGACCAGTGTTCTTGCGCAGCGGATCGTAACGGATGAAAAACGGCTCGCGGATGTCCTCGTTACGGTCGAGCGTCCACGGTGGGCGCAACCGTTCGCGGAACTGCTTCTCGTTCTCCTTAATACGTGACTGGGTTAAATAATTCTCACTATGAATGGCATATTCGAGCCGGAAAAAATCGAGGAGCGTACAGAGAAATTCTTTCCGGTCCACATGGTTCAATTGACCCAACAGTGGAGCGTCTTTCCAGAAATCGTCTGCGGCTACAATCTCGTCCATGTCCGCGTACTCAATCGTCAGGAGTGCACATTGTTCCAAGTTGGGCAGAACAATCCGCCAACTGCGACGCAAATCAGCAATGGCGCGATACACAAGATAGTCTTGAAAGCACTGTTCATAATTCCGACGCACGGGACCGAGTGTAGGCTCCTCATTCCTGTCGGCAAAGTCAAGAAATGGAAGTCCGAGCGCCTTGAATACTGCTTCGCCAATAGTAGCATAGGTAAGGGCGCCAGTAGAAGCTTGTTGCAGCGCCTTATGGATACCGGCGCGGAGACGGACGACCTGGACGAAATCGTTGAAATGCCCCGCTTGCAACGCAGCATCCTGGCGGTTGTCCGTAAAGCTCAGGAGCTTTTGGTCCTCGCGTTTGAACCCGGCGTCCTCAAGTTGATTCAAGATAGAGAAAGCAGTGATTGTCGTTGAGGTACTGCGCCCCTCGCTCCCCAACTTGGCCAGCTT
>CAZUFQ010000874.1:0-3200 GCA_964618735.1 uncultured Enterobacteriaceae bacterium | reverse complement strand
GAGTCAACTCTCCATCCGGGGTTCGGGACTGCGCAATAATTTCCACCTTCGCGGCCTCACGCTGCTGCTGGATGGATTTCCCCTCAATAACGCAGACGGGTTTGGCGATTTTGAGGCGCTCGAACTTCTCGCCACCAAACGTATCGAAGTCTATAAAGGCGCGAATGCGCTCCGTTTCGGCATCAATAGTTTGGGCGGCGCCATTAACGTCGTGACCCGTACAGGAACCGATACCAGTCCCTTCGAGCTCCGCAGCGAAGGGGGATCGTTCGGCTTCATGAAGCACCAACTCGCAACGGGGCAGACGTACGGCCCGTTCGACCTTTATATCGGCCTGAGCAACACGGACCAGGACGGCTATCGCGCCCATAGCGAACTGACGCGCCGACGGGCGTACTCCAGCTTGGGCTACTCGCTCGCCGACGGCACGCTCCTGCGGCTCGACCTCAACTATGTGCGCAGTGATCAAAATTTGCCGGGCGCGCTAACGCGGGAGGAATTTAAGCGCAATCCCAGGCAGCGCAACTCGGCCGCCGTCGCGGCCAACGAAGCCCGAAATTTCGACTACTACCGCGGAGCCTTCACCGTCTCCATGCCGGGCGCGGAACACGGGGTGCTCGAATGGTACACGCAACTGAATTACCAGTATCTCGATCATCCTCTCAGTTTCGCGGTGATTAACCAGAACACGTACAACTGGGGGGCCGAACTCCGCTACCTCCTCACTTCCCCGCTGTGGGGCTTCACTAACCGTCTGACCGTAGTGCAGTACGGGCAAACGCGCCAATTGGAGCAATTCTTTACGAACGTCCACAGCAATCATGGGGTCAAGCCCCACGACCAATTGAACAAAGCGACGACCATCAGCCTGTATGGAGAGGAGCAGTTCCATGCTACCGAGACGTTGGTGTTGGTCGTAGGGAATCGCTTGCAATATAGTCGCCGTGCGTTGGACGACGCCTTTCTCCGCGACGGAGACGCCTCGGGTGCCATCGACTACCTGGATGTCTCTCCAAAGGTCGGCTTTGTGTGGACCGTCCACTCGATCATCCAAGTGTATGGCAACACCAGCCGTGCGTATGAACCGCCGCTTCTGTTAGAAATTACCGCTCCAGGACAACTCAGCACCGACCTCCACCTGCTGAATCCACAAAAAGCCTGGCAGTTTGAACTCAGCGCCCGCAGCACCTGGGGCCGGCAGCTCTGGTGGGACGTTGCCGTGTATGACATCGAGCTATGGGACGAGATCCACAATGTAAATATCCAACCTTTCCCCGGTGCGCCGTTTACCATTCCCCGGTATCAGAACATTGCCCGGTCGCGGCACACAGGGGTGGAGGTTGCAACTGACCTGCTCCTCGTGGACGATCTCGCGGTGTGGCTTGGTAGGGGGTCCCTCGGCGACACGCTGCGGTTCCGCCCGGCGTACACCTGGTCTGACTTTGTTTTTGTGAACGACCGCATCTTTGGCAATAACGATCTGCCGGGGGCTCCCGAGCATTTTATTCGCAGTGAGGTGCGTTATGACCACCCCATGGGTCTTTGGTTCGCGCCGAACGTAGAAGTGACTCCAGTCGGCTATTTTGTCAATAGTGAGAATACACCGCGCAGCGACCCCTATACGCTGGTGAACATCCGTATGGGTTATAATTTCACACCCTGGAACCTGGACTTCTTTTTTGAGGCGCGGAACCTGACCGACAAGGACTACCTGTCCAGCATCATCGTTGATGATGCGAACGGACGGTTTATCGAACCCGGCGACGGCCGCGCTTTCTACGCGGGGATCAACTATCGATGGAGGTAAAGTATGACACGCATCATCTTCCTTATAGTACTTTTCGTTCCGCTTTCGGTTCACGCGGCAGGATTGACGCTTGGTCCACAGTCAGAAATCACACAACCGGGGCAAGGCCACGAGCTACAAATCTCGGGTGCGGCGCTCGCCGTAACCAGGGAGAGTGAAGTCTTCGTGACATGGGCCCGGCAAGACGCCCAGGTCAATAATCTGTACTTGGCTCATATCGATACAGAGGGAACACGCACAGTGCGCGTCAACCCGGAGGGCTTGGCCGTTGACTCTCTGCATCAGTCGCCAGGTATTGCGGTGGGACCACGTGGCGAGGTCTACCTCTCCTGGTCCTCGGCCAAACCGAAGCCAGAAGGCGCGCTCTTCGCCTCGGATCTCCGTTTGTCGTGCTCGCTGGACGGCGGGCGTAGTTTTGACTTTCCTTTGCAAGTGAATGAGGATCGGCCAATCTCGCACTCGTTCGAGGGGCTGGCAGTGGCAGGGGATGGGACAGTCCTGGTCTCCTGGATTGATAGTCGCGAAGGGTGGGACAAGGCGAGCACCTATCTTGCCCGCATCGGCGAACGCGGCGCTGAGGTGAAGACGGTGGTGACGCTTGACGGCAATACATGCGTCTGCTGTCGGTCCGCTCTGGCCACAGGCCCCAAGAGCATAGTTGCCGCGCTCTGGCGGAAGGTGTTGCCTGGAGACATCCGCGACATGGCGTTTAGCCTGTCCCGGGACGGCGGCCAGTCCTTTACCCCGGCCACCGTCGTCCATGCCGACCATTGGCAGTTCAACGCTTGTCCCCACCGCGGCGGCGGTGTCGCCCTGGACGCCCACGGCCAGCTGTACGTCATCTGGTATACGGAAGGAGAACAGGGAAGACCCAAGGTGCTTTTCGCCCGTTCCTCTGATGCCCAGCGCTTCGCTCCCCCGCAACGCCTCGACATCTCTACAGGTTCAATTCCTGACTACGCCCGTATAGCCGTAGATGCAAGCGAACGGATCGGCATTGTGTGGGAAGAGGCAACAGCCGTCCGCCGCAGCGTGGTGCTCCGGTACTCTACGGACGGCGGGAAGACATTCAGCCCCGCGCAGACCCTCTCCCACGTGCTGAAGGCCTACGCGTCAGATATTGCAGCTTCTCCAGCTGGCGGCTTCATGGTCGTATGGCACGAGGAGCAGTTTCCTCAGCTCAAGACGATCATCCAAACCATACGTATAGGGAATAGCCTTTAAGGAAAGACGAAGGCATGGCAAAGGCCATCGCAAAAGTCAGGCGCTGACGGTAGACCATAGCGGGCATGATTCATAACGAAAAGAGCTCAGAAGTTATTAAATCTCCTGAGCTCTTACAGGTTGCGGGGCTAGGATTTGAACCTAGGACCTCGAGGTTATGAGCCTCGCG
>CAZUFQ010000873.1:0-3202 GCA_964618735.1 uncultured Enterobacteriaceae bacterium | reverse complement strand
CAGTTTGCCGACCTTGCCTCTTTCGCTGAGAAAATGCTGTTGCACGAACGGGCAATTGTCAAAATTGACAACGATATCCCATTGGATCGCGCCGCGTTGCTGGGCTGTGCGGTAACTACTGGGACAGGAGCCGCTTTGAATACTGCACAGGTGACGCCCGGCTCTTCAGTAGTTGTGTTTGGCGCGGGCGGCGTCGGCATCTCCGTCATTCAAGGCGCGCGCATCGCCGGAGCCCGGCAGATTATCGCGGTCGATTTACTTGATCACAAATTAGAAACGGCCAAACATTTTGGCGCTACGCATACGATCAACGCTTCCTCTGGTGATCCAGTCAAAGAAATCAAGCGGATGAGCAATGGCGGTGTTGATTTCTCCTTCGATGCGATTGGCAATAAGAAAGTGACCGAACAATGTCTGTATGCGTTAGCGCCGCGTGGGCTAGCCACGATCGTCGGCGCCATGCCGCCTGGAGAAAAGATCGAGTTCAACGTCGGTCATTTCTTCGTCGAGAAGCGCGTCCAAGGCTGCTTCATGGGGTCCAACCACTTCCAGCTCGACATGCCCAAATATCTGGAATTGTATCGGCAAGGCCGCCTGAACCTCGATGACATGATCACGCGACGTGGCCGACTGGAAGACGTCAACGAAGCATTTCGTGCTATGGCTGCTGGGGAAGTGACTCGAACGGTGTTGATGTTCGACTGAGGGTGAGCTGTGGCGCGGGCTCCTGAGCGTAGCACCGTCCACACAAATCCCCCGCTCGGCTGCGCCTTCGCCGCCCCCTTTGCTAAAGGGGGCCGTCAGATGCGCAGCAGCTGGCGGGGGGATTTTGGTGTCTCTCTGGTCGCTTAATCCGCACGCCCGTGGCGCAGCAGTTTGCCTGGTGTAGCGCCCGTGCACTTGTCTTCAGCAAACGTCTCAACGCCGTTGACGATAATGGAACGATACCCCTTGGCGCGTTGCACACGACGCCATTCGCCGCCCGGCAGGTCGTGCACGACCTCACCGATCCAGTCGGGCTCGATGCCAAGCCCGTTCATGTCATAGACTACGACATCAGCCCACGCACCTTCGCGTAGCACACCCCGGTCACGGAAGCCAGCTGCATGCGCTGGTAGGGCTGACAGACGATAGTGGGCTTCTTCGAGCGTGATCTTCTGTTCGTCCCGCACCAGCCAGCGCAGAAAATCGGTGGTGAAAGCGCCGCCAGTGAAGAACTTGGTGTGCGCGCCGCCATCCGACACGCCAGGGAAGGTGTACATCGAATTGGTGATGATCTCCGCATTATTGGTCGCGTTGAAGTCTGGTTCGGATTGCAGAAATTCCGCTTTGAGATCGGTTGCAAGCGACAAGTCGATCATCACATCGACAGGATGCTTGTCTTCTTCCTTACCAATTTCAGCGAGCGACTTGCCGACGTACTTTTCTAATTCCGGTTGGTTCGCGACCGACTGTACGAGCAAGCGGGGCAGACGCCCGCCGATGCCAGCCGCATTGCGATCGAGTGCGTACATCGCCTTTTCGCTCTTGGCTGCGGCGCGCATCTCTGGATTGCGCATCTTGGCGGCGCGTTCCTCTTTTGTCCCTGTGAGCATGTCGCGCCACGCTGTCGCAACATCGTAGAGGTTCCAGTGCTCGAGCGTGAAGGCAAAGCCGCTGCGCACCGTGGCGCCTTGACCGAAGATAGGCAGGCCTTGGGCGCGCATGCGCTCTAGCCACTCCAGGCTCTTGCGATGCTGCTCGGGGTAGCGATTGCTGGCGGCGACGGCATTGTGCAACACTGGTCGTTGCACCGCTGTCGCTAGCTTTTCTAGGAAAGCCAGATCTTCTTTGATATGACCCGTGGCTTGCGTGATCTGAATGAACCCTTCATCACGTTCACGCAGAACCTGGCCCAGGTTGAGGATGTCTTCATCAACCATAGTGTCCGTTACCATCGGGGTGCCGTCATAATCCGCTTGGCCTGAATGTCTGCCGAGGCGTTGAATAGAAAAGCCGCACAGCCCCGCGTCCATGCCTTCAGCAAGGAGGCGACGCATCTCGGCGCGTTCTTGCTCTGTTGCCGGACGGGTTTTTGCCGCTTCGAGTCCCATGACATAGGTCATCAGCGACGCGGTCGGCATGTATTGAATGCAGTTGATGCCTTTCGGCGCACGGTCAAGAGAATCGAGATATTGCGGAATGGTTTCCCAATCCCAGTTCATCCCGACTTGCATTGAAGAGTAAGGGATGGCTTCGGTCCGAGTCATCGTGAGCATCGAACGATCACGAAAATCCGGTTTACATGGTGCAAAACCAAAACCGCAGTTGCCCAGCACGATCGAGGTTACCCCATGCCAGCCTGAAATCGTGCAATATGGATCCCAGCGGATTTGCGCATCATAGTGGGTATGCAGGTCAATAAAGCCCGGCGCCACAATAAGTCCGCTGGCGTCGATGACTTTCTTGGCGAAGCCCGGCGCTCGTCCGCCGATCTGGACAACTTTGCCGTCTTTGATCCACACGTCGGCGCGGAAGCGCGGCGCACGCGTGCCGTCGACGACAGTTCCACCTTTGATTTGAATATCGAAATCTGCCATCTCTTCGATCCTCCTTCGATGTTTAGAAGAGTACAATAGCAGAGGTCTAGGACTGTGGTCGAGAGAATTTTCCTCTGAAATTGACAATTTACTTTATTCTCTTGCATTTTTCGACGCACTTGTAATGGCCAGTAGATGCGCCATGTTTTACACGAAGGGCATGGAACTCGGCGGTCATCTGGTGAACTAACCTCGCCACCTACCCGGCGCCGAATAAGCCGATCGTCGCACGTGGATTTGCGACCGTCTGCCACGTCCCCCGCTTTTTCCGCTCGTCCCCTGCACCTGTAGGGTGCGCTTGCGCACCAATCCCTGGTGCATAAATGCACCCTACACAAGGCGGTCGCTAGCCTTACCGATTTTGATCGTCAAAGTTCATTAGAGGGCGTCTGGTCTGACGGATCGGTGGCGTCCATAGCAGCAGTGGGCATTCGGACCGGAGAGGCCCTTGAAAGCGCCAGCGCCACCCAGACGTATCCTGTTTTCCTCAAGCGCTCCACAGGGCGAGTGCCCAGGGATTGTGGTCTTCGCGATGGGGGGATAGGTCATTCGCTGCCCGCGCCTCACTCTCCCCCGACCACAGGCGAGCGTCTCACCCATCCTCCCTTGGAACCTCGGTGTCT
>CAZUFQ010000872.1:0-3208 GCA_964618735.1 uncultured Enterobacteriaceae bacterium | reverse complement strand
ACTGGCGTGAGGCCCGGCTCTTTCGCATTGCACCGGTGTCGCAAGAGATGGTGCTTAATTTCGTCGGCGAGCATGTATTAGGACTGCCCAAGTCGTATTAGAAGTTCGAGGTTCGGGATTCCGGGGGCGGGGTTCAGTTCAAGCACACAGAAAGTGAGTGTTCCTCCTCCCGAATCCCCGACATCCAAAGCCCAATCCTCAGCAGGAGTTTCTATGGCTGCCAAATCTCCATTTCCCAAATTGATTTCCGGTTTGCCGCAAGCAGACATTAGTTTCAAAGGAGTCAAAGGCTGGCTCTCCCAAGCTAAAGATCATCAGCTTGTATTCATGGACATCGCACCAATCGGCGAGGTCGCGCCCCATGCGCACGGAGCGCAATGGGGCGTCGTGGTTGATGGCGAGATGGAACTCACTATCGGCGGCGCGAAGCACGTGTTTCGTAAGGGTGATAGTTATTACATTCCCAAAGGGACAGTGCATTCTGCTCGCTTTACTACCCGCACCTTTGTCATTGATTTCTTCGCCGATCGGAATCGCTACAAAGCGAAAAAAGAAAAGGTCCAGAGCAAAAAGAAAACTCTGGATCAAGAGGTCGGATGCTGAACAGATGCCATCGCTCATTCTCGCTTCCGCCTCACCACGCCGCCGCCAATTGCTACACGAGGCAGGCGTCGCCTTTACCGTGCTGCCTAGCAACATCACCGAGGAAATCCGACCCGGAGAAACCCCGGAAACCTATGCGTTACGTGTCGCACGAGAAAAAGCGCAAGACATCGCTCAGCGTTTCCCGGGCAGTTGGGTGTTGGGAGCAGACACGATTGTTGCCATCGACGAACAGATACTCGGCAAACCCAAAGACTTCGATGATGGCTTCCGTATGTTGCGTTCCCTCTCGGGCCGCGCTCATCGCGTCATGACCGCCTTTGTGCTGATCGATGAGATGGGAACAATGCACACAAGCCAAGTCGTCGTCAGTCACGTCATGTTCAACGTGCTCTCGGATGAGCAGATTCACGCCTACCTGGCAACCGGCGAGCCAAATGATAAGGCAGGCGCTTACGCAGTCCAAGGTCTCGGCTCTGCTTTAGTCGCCCGTGTTGAGGGATCATATAGCAACATTGTCGGGCTGCCGATTGAAGAAGTCCTGCGGGCGCTCAAGGCAGTAGGGTTCACACTTCCGGAAAAGACTCCCTCCTCATGACGACAGAGATCAGCGCCAATTACCTCCGCGTACAAGCGGCTGTGGCTGAAGCAGCGCGACGTTGCGGCCGCCAGCCGGAAGCAATCACCATCGTCTGCGCGGCCAAAACAAAAGGAGCCGAAGCGGTACAGGCCGCTCTAGCCGCCGGTGTTACCGACATCGGTGAGAATTATGTTCAGGAAGCGCAACAAAAAATTGCCCAAGTCACGCGCCTAGTGCGTTGGCATCTGATCGGCCATTTACAGCGCAACAAAGCTCGCGTCGCCATGCAGCTGTTCACCTTGATCCATTCGCTTGATAGTGTAGCGTTAGCGCAAGAGCTGCACCGGCAAGGCGAAAAACGGGGGGTTGACGTACGTACGTTGATCGAAGTCAATTTGGGCGGAGAGCAGACAAAAAGCGGAATTTCTCAGGAGCAAGTAGAACCGTTGTTAGAGGCAGTGACCACATTGTCACACGTGCAGGTCGAAGGGTTCATGACGGTTCCACCGCCAGGACCAACGGCAGAAGCGGCGCGCCCTTATTTTCGCAGGCTTGCAGCTTTACAAGATCGCTATGCGCGTTTTCGTACGGCGAACATCAACCTCAAAGACCTCTCAATGGGCATGACGGACGATTACACGGTCGCAATCGAAGAAGGGGCAACTATTGTTCGCATTGGGCGCGCGATCTTCGGTGCACGGTGAGGAGGCAGCTGCATGAAAAAAATTGGGTTTCTTGGCGCCGGGAATATGGCGGGCGCACTCATTAAAGGACTGCTCTCAGCCAAACTCTACCGGCCACAAGATATAATCGTGAGTGATGTCCTGCCTGCCCAGCTCAACAAAATTAAACGCACCTATAAGGTAGAAGGCGTAAAAAGTAATCGCGAAGTGGTGCGCACCGCGCAAACGATCCTGCTTGCCGTCAAGCCGCAAGTTCTGGCCCAAGTGTTAGCAGAGATCCAACCTGAAGTGACAAAAGAAAAACTGTTCATTTCCATCGCAGCCGGTGTTCCGCTCCGTCGCTTAGAAGCAGGACTCGGAGACAACGCCCGGGTTGTACGCGTCATGCCTAATACCCCCGCGCTTCTGGGCAAAGGCATCGCAGTCATCGTGCGCGGCGGCAAGGCGAAGCCGCAGGATGAGAAATTAACGCTGACCTTGTTCCGCGGCGTGGGTGAAGCGCTGGCAGTCAAAGACGAAGCCTTGATGGACCCGGTCACTGGTCTCAGCGGCAGCGGCCCCGC
Organism: uncultured Enterobacteriaceae bacterium; assembly: GCA_964618735.1. Classification (GTDB taxonomy): domain Bacteria; phylum Desulfobacterota; class Binatia; order Bin18; family Bin18; genus SYOC01. The sequence goes on along the minus strand of CAZUFQ010000872.1, from coordinate 779 downwards.
GTATCTCTATTTGTTTGCTGAAGCGCTGATCGCCGGGGGAATAGCAGAAGGGCTTTCCCCTAAAGTTGCGACTCAGTTAGCATTCCAGACCTTGGAAGGGGCAGTCGCCATGCTCAAGGAAGCTGGGAAAAGCCCGAAGGAACTACGGGAGATGGTCACCTCGCCAGGAGGCACAACGTTAGCTGGATTGTCGCGCTTAGAAGAAGGCCAGTTCTCCGCTACTGTCATGGCGGCAATCAGCGCGGCTACTGAACGGTCAAAAGAGCTCGGCCAAAATTAAGAAGGGACAGGATTCATGTTCGTTATCGGTAATTTTCTGGTTGCCGTCGCTTCGGTCTTAAGCATGCTGCTCTCTGTGTACATGTGGATTATTGTGATTCGCGCCTTGATCTCGTGGGTTAACCCTGATCCGTATAACCCCATCGTGCAGTTTCTGCGTTCCGCTACAGACCCGCTCTTGTACCGGGTGCGCCGAGCGCTTCCGCTCAATTTTGGCGGTATCGATTTTTCTCCGATTATTGTTATCGCAGGCATCATGTTCCTCCAAACATTCCTTGTCCAAAGTCTTTTGGACCTCGCCAGGACCCTCCGTTGAGTCCAGCTGGCTCACTGCTGTCACCATGGCAGATCACGACTCAAGGTCTGATCCTCCACGTCCATGTTCAGCCCCGAGCGGCGCAAAACCGGCTGGTCGGACGTCATGGCGGTTCGCTGAAAATCGCCCTCAGCGCGCCTCCGGTCGCCAATGCAGCCCAACCCGCGCTCCTATTGTTTTTGGG
>CAZUFQ010000871.1:0-3210 GCA_964618735.1 uncultured Enterobacteriaceae bacterium | reverse complement strand
AGACGCCTTTATCCCCGAGTCGGCTGTGATTCTCGAACGTCCGGTTTTTACCCGCGGCGGCGTCATCAATACATTCATTCGTGCTCCATTTTCCATTGGCGCTGTCTACATTGGCATTGCGGTCGCCGCACGGGATTTTGTCGTAGACTTCATGCGCGATCGGCCACGCTTCCCGCTCAAGAAGCCGATGAGCCATCTCCCAAGTGTGTACAACAAGGTTGGTGAGATGGACATGCTCATCGAAAGCGCCCGAGCAATCATGTGGAAAACCGCAGCGGAAGTAGACCGGGAAAGTCCGCGCACGTGGGCGCGCAAAAGCGTAGCAGCTCGGATGGTGGCGATTGAAAACTCAACCCGAGTCGTGGACCTGGCGTTGCGAGCAGTCGGCGGCCAGTCTTACTTCAAGCGCCTGCCGCTGGAACGGTATTTTCGCGATGTACGCGCCGGTCTCTATCATCCCTTTGACAGCGACGAGACTTTAGAATTTCTTGGCAAAAGCGCGTTCGGAATCTCGTTTACGGATGAGGATGCAATGCGGGCATGAAAACAGGGATTAGGGATCAGGGGTTGGGGGTTGGTTTTTATTTTACCAAACCCTAATCCCTAACCCCCAATCCCTATTTTGGTTGCGCGAAGAGGCCTGGGATGTTATAACCTGACCCGCCCCTAACCTCGTTGAGCGATACGGCCGCCTCTTCTTATTTATTCAGGCGCGCTCTTGAGGAGAGGTAATCTCGACAGTCCATCACGCAGCCCGTAGTTCGGGCGCACGAAGAATAGGAGGGTACTTTGCACGCTATTACATATGAATCTCCAAAGTCGCTCGCTCAGGCTCTGAGCCTGCTTGCTGCCGCTGGTGAGAAAGGACGAGTCCTGGCCGGAGGAACGGACTTGATCATCCAGATGCGCGCTGCGGTGAGAAAACCCGAGCAAATTGTTGACATCAAAGCCATTCCCGATCTTCAGATTATCGCCTTCAGCGGGCAGGATGGCCTTCGTCTCGGCGCGGCTGTCTGTTGCGCACGTATTACGGACGATGCCGTAGTAAAACAAGTCTACCCCGGCTTAGTCGAAGCTTCTGGTCTGATTGGATCTGATCAGATTCAAAGCCGATGTTCGCTTGGTGGGAATCTGTGCAACGGTTCACCGGCCGCAGACACAACTCCAGCGCTCATTGCTCTCGGCGCTCAGTGCGTCATTGCAAGCCCCAGAGGAACCCGCACCGTTCCAGTGGAACAAATCGTAACAGCTCCTGGTCGGACGGTTCTCCAACCTGATGAAATTTTGGTTGAGTTCCGCATTGCAGCGCCGAAGGGGCATTCTTCTGATTGCTACCAGCGGTTCATTCCCCGCAATGAAATGGACATCGCAGTTGTCGGCGTGGGGGCCGCAGTGACCGTGGATGGTGGGAAGTTTACTGCCGCACGCATTGGCCTTGGCGCCGTAGCCGCCACTCCGTTACTGGCCCAAGCGGCTGGAGACTCCCTGGTTGGAAAGCCGGTTAACGATGAGTCCATTGCTGCAGCCGCCACTCTGGCGCAGCAAATCGCTACGCCGATCACCGACATGCGCGGCACGGCGGAATATCGGATGCACCTCGTTGGCGTATTGACGCGCCGAGTGGTGAAAGAGGCGGCAACTCGCGCGAGCGCTCGATAGCTTATGGCATAGAGAGCGAAGCGGTCTACAAGCAAAAAAGAAGGAAGGCAACAAACATGGCAGAAAAAGTACACGTTGAAACAACGCTCAATGGAGAGTCGGTCGAGTTCCTCTGCGAGCCGCGGCAAAGCTTACTAGAAGCATTGCGTGATGTGTTAGGATTCACTGGCGCTAAAGAAGGGTGCTTGACTGGTGACTGCGGTGCGTGCAGCGTAGTCCTTGACGGCCGCCTCGTTTGCTCGTGCCTCGTGTTCGGACCCGAGGCGAATGGCAAAACGGTCGAAACTGTAGAAGGAATGGCGAAAGGCGCGACCCTGCATCCGCTTCAACAAAAGTTTCTTGAACATGCAGCGTTGCAGTGTGGGATTTGTACGCCGGGATTCCTGGTATCTGCAAAAGTATTGCTCGACAAAAATCCCAATCCGACTGAACATGAAGTCCGTTACGCACTGGCAGGCAATCTGTGTCGGTGCACGGGTTATGACAAAATTGTGCGTGCGGTGATGGATGCCGCCGCGGTGATGCAAGGGAGGTAAGTATGGACGTACAAGAACACAAATTTAAAGTTATTGGCACTCGTCCTATACGACATGACGGAGTAGACAAAGTCACGGGTCGTGCTCGGTATGGCGCTGATGTTAGCTTGCCTGGCATGCTGCACGGCAAAGTCCTGCGTAGCCCGCATGCGCATGCGCGCATCAAATCGATCGACGCGTCTGCAGCACTTGCTCTTCCAGGGGTAAAAGCTGTCATTACCAGTGCGGATTTCCCGAAGCTCAAGTCTGGCGTCGTACCCATGGGCGAACTTCCCATGAATCCCCTCTATATGTCTATGAACCTTTTAGCGCATGACAAAACGCTGTACGACGGACATGCTGTGGCAGCCGTGGCGGCAACCAGCCCGCACATTGCCGAAGAGGCGCTCAAGCTGATCAAGGTTGACTATGAAGTGCTCCCCCACGTGCAGAACGTCGTCGACGCTATGAAAGACGATGCGCCAATTCTCTTGCCTGACTTGCGGACGAGTGGGTCCCCAGAAAAGAGTGATAAACCAACCAACGTTGCCAGCCAGCTCCGTTTTGCTCGTGGCGATTTAGAAGCTGGATTCAAAGCGGCGGATGCGATTGTCGAACGCGAGTTCGACACGGCAATGGTCCATCAGGGATATATCGAACCGCACAACGCCGTGGCGCAGTATAACGCCGACGGTCAGACCACCATCTGGACAAGCACGCAAGGCGCTTTCACGGCGCGCGATCAGTGCGCGCTCGCCCTAAATATTCCAGCGAGTTCCATCAAAGTGGTGCCGGCGGAAATTGGCGGCGGCTTCGGAGGCAAAATCGGTATTTATCTCGAACCCTTAGCCCTACTGTTGTCAAAGGAGACCGGCAGGCCGGTTAAATTGGTAATGAGTCGGGGCGAGGTGCTGCGCGCTACCGGCCCCACGTCTGGCTCGCATATTCGTGTGAAGATGGGCGCCACGAAAGACGGAAAAATTACCGCCGCCCAGATTTGGATGGCGTACGAAGCCGGGGCTTTTCCTGGCGCTCC
>CAZUFQ010000870.1:1186-3212 GCA_964618735.1 uncultured Enterobacteriaceae bacterium | reverse complement strand
TGCTGTTGTCGCCGGTGATCCTATCAGGCTTCAAGAACACATAAAGCGTCTTGAACGGCTGGCCTCCCTGCCCACACACAACGTGCGCATTCGTCAGCACGCGTCCATCAGACTCAATGATCGAACCGGTGCCTGCAGACCCAGTCTTACCACCATCATCGGAGCCCAGAATCAGCACTACCGCCGGCCCAGCCTTACGGTAGATCTCTTTAGGGGCTAACGCTGCTGCTATGTTTGCTAGACAGACCGTCGCAAGAAGAACCAACAGCCTCATCACTCGACTCCTTCTACCGGCGGTCACTTTAGTAGGCACAAATTCGATGAAAGAATTTATATCGCTAACCGCTGCGATCACACGTACGAACCTGCACCACGGCAGCCCCACGACGCGAAGACGGGGCTCAGAGAGGTTTACTGCTGCGGCGCCGCAGAAGACTCCGCACGCTTGGCTTCCTCTTTTTCTAGATCTGAGTGGACTCGCTCGGCGTTCTTGCGCACGTAGTCGCGCACCTGGCTATTCAACTCTTTCATTTTATCAAGATTATCGGTGAACGACTGAAGATCCAACCGCGCAAGGGCATACACCGTACCATCCATCGGATGAAACCAATGGTCAACAATCTGGACACCTGAGAGCGTCGTAGCACTGAACGTCTTGATGGCTTGTTCGACGTGTTCCCCCTCACTTGAGGCGCTCATATCTCCAGCTGTCGTCGAAGCCATGTAGTCTTTCATTAACGACGCTGAGTAAACTTCAAAAATCTTTGCGATTTCAGCGCGCGCCCGATTGTCCGCCGCCGTCCGAGCTAATGCGTGGTTCTTGATTCCCGTGACAGACCCGACACCGTAGAAAACTTTGCCTGACTCGCCGCCGAAAGCGCCACTACCCTTGTTAACCCAATCCGGATACTGGATGCCCTCAAAGTTCTTCGGAGCATCACCCTCTTTTCGCCCGCCGCAAGCCGCCAACGCCAAAACCGATACGAACGCTGCAACTACAAACCGGAGCACAACCTTCATAACGCCTCCTGACTTTCTTTTCGTTCCGAAACGACAGCCACTCAGTTGCATGGCCCAGTCGCGACTTTCGACACGATACAACAGCAGATCTGGATCAATTTTTGGGTCAGCGCAACTACTTCGAGCTAGCTGAAGCTTCCGTCGTCCCTGCGGCGGACCTATCCACCAACTCAATTAGGGAAATATCCCCATTGTCGCCGCGTCTCCGACCGAGCTTCAGTACGCGCGTATATCCGCCCTCGCGACTTTTGCATCGTTCCGCAATATCCCCAAAAAGCTTTTGCAAGATCTCATTGTCCTGCACGTCCCGCGCGGCCAAACGACGAGCATGCAGATCGCCTCGTTTGCCTAGCGTGATCAAGCGCTCAGCATACCCTTTGAGCACCTTCGCTTTGGCATCGGTTGTTTCGATGCGCTCATGCCGAAACAGCGCAACAGCCAAATTTCGCAGCAAACTGCGCCGATGAGCGCCGTTCCGGCTAAGCTTCTTGATCCCATTACGATGACGCATCTTCTACTGTCCTTGCTTTGCCTATTTAGCGTTTGAGCTCACGCGGCGGCCAATTGTCAAGTTTCATACCCAGACTTAGACCCATTTCAGCCAGCAACTCTTTGATTTCCTTGAGGGACTTACGACCAAAATTCTTTGTCTTGAGCATCTCTGCTTCGCTCTTTTGCACCAAGTCCCCAATGTACTTAATGTTCGCCGCCTGCAGACAATTCTCCGCTCGAACACTCAGGTCCAATTCATCGACCGAGCGAAGCAAGTTATCGTTAAACTTGTCTTCAGCAGGCTTTTCATCCCGAATTTCAAACTCTTCCTCTTCCTCGAAATTAATGAAGACGGTGAGCTGTTCCTTCAGAATCTTCGCAGCCAACGCAACCGCGTCGTGGGGAGCTACCGGCCCATCGCTACACACTCCAAGTGTGGGCTTGTCGTAGTCAGCGACGTGACCAAACCAAGCATTCGTTCACCTAACAGTTACGTTAACGTACGGCAGAAACA
>CAZUFQ010000870.1:0-1176 GCA_964618735.1 uncultured Enterobacteriaceae bacterium | reverse complement strand
CTGGTCGCGCTTAGGCATTCGTCGCTGAGATGCTTACCCAACGGATCGGCGAACACACGGAGTCGACTGGAACGCAGCCAACCGCCCTATTCGGAGCCTTGTTCTTATCCGCCGGGACATATCCTCGCCCACGACGAACCATGACCTCCATGGCCAAGCGGCCACCCGGAGCCACCGTGCATATAACATGCTCCGGATTCAAAATCTGAACGGCCTCATCGCCGATCAGATCCTTGGCTCTTACTACTAGCTCTTCCTTGTCCGGAGCCTTTACGTCGATCTTAAGAACCCGCGGCTCGTTCGCGTGGGTCTTTAAGAGAACATCCTTGAGCGCAAGAATGATATCTGTGACGTCTTCGGTCACATCCGGGATCGCGGTAAATTCATGCAGCGCACCGTCAATGCGCACCGCACAAATCGCCGCACCCTGCAACGAACTCAATAGAACCCGTCTCAGAGCGTTACCCAGCGTAACACCGAACCCACGTTCCAATGGCTCCGCAAAAAACTTGCCATACAGATCCGTAAGCGTCTCACGATCGACCAACAAGTTTTTTGGTCGTATCAGGTCTCGCCAGTTACGATGCATCCTTCGGTTCTCCTGTCACCCGAGGAACTTACCCCGACCCCAATTGTTACTTCGAATACAACTCACCGATCAGCTGTTCCTGAATCGGTGTCGTAATGTCATCCCTATTTGGCAACGACTTTATGATTCCGCACATCTTCTCTGCGTCCAACTCAAGCCAAGAAGGCACGCCACGCTTCTCTACATTTTGTAAAGCAAGTAAAACATGGCCATTTTCACGAGACTCCTCGCGAATCTCCACCTTCATACCCGGCTTAGTCAAGACCGAAGGTATATCAACACGCTTACCATTTACCAAAACGTGCCCATGTTTTACCAACAAACGAGCCTGCGCACGTGAGCCCGCAAACCCCAAGCGATAAACAACATTGTCAAGACGACGCTCTAGTATTTGAAGCAGCTGCTCGCCGGTAATGCCCCGCTGACGGTTTGCTTCCTGGTAATAGCTCCGGAACTGGCGCTCAATAACGCCGTAAATCCGCCGAACCTTCTGCTTCTCACGAAGCTGAATGCCATACTCAGAAAATTTATGCCGTCCCTGCCCGTGCTGGCCTGGCGGATACGGTCTTCTGTCGATAGCACATTTC
>CAZUFQ010000869.1:0-3214 GCA_964618735.1 uncultured Enterobacteriaceae bacterium | reverse complement strand
CACTGCAATCACCAGCACCGCGCCGAACAGCAGGACGCGGCGCATATTGGCGAGGGCGCTTTCAATAAATGCTGCTTGACGAAAGAGACGAGGATGCAGCTCCACCTCCGCGGGCAGCGCGCTTTGTAACTCAGCAAGCACTTGCTCCACCTGCCGACTCACTGCTAGTGTGTTGGCTCCTGGCTGCTTCGAAACAATGAGGAGGACGCCATCTCCGCCTTCCACTGTGGCGTCCCCAGCCTTGAGCGCTGCGCCCAAACGCACGTCCGCTACTTGTCCGAGCGTCAGCGCTACGCCGTCGCGCAGACCCACCAGCGCTGTTTGGACATCTGAGACATCTTTAACCATGCCGTCTCCATGAATGGGCAAGCGTTGGGTGGAACGGTCAAGATACCCAGCGCCGATCGACGCAGTCGCCTCTCGGCTGGCAGCTTCTATTTCTTCAAGCGTCAGGTCAAAGCGTCTCAGCCGTTCCGGTGAAATCAGAACCTGATACTCTTTCACCTGTCCGCCGTAGATCACGACGCCTGCTACTCCGGGAACAGCGAGGAGACGTGGGCGAATGACCCAGTCCGCCAGGGTGCGCAGCTCCATGAGAGAGGTAGAGGCGCTGGTCAAGCCAATCGACATCAGGGTGCCAGTGGAAGAAGTCATCGGCGTCATGCGAGGGGAACGAACATCTTGAGGGAGAGCCGTTGCTGCGCTCGCCAAACGTTCGTTCACTAACATACGATCCGTTAGCATGTCGCTTCCCTCCGCGAAAATCGCGGTAATCACTGAAATCCCCGGCGCAGAAGAGGAGCGCAGCGTCGTCAGAAAACTCGTCCCATTCAGGGCTCGCTCCAAAGGGGTGGTTACGAGCGCTTCTACTTCTTCGGCCGAGAACCCGAGCGCTTCAGTCTGTATCTCCACTTGCGGGGGTGAAAACTCAGGAAAAATATCCAACGGGGAGCGGCTTGCCGCCACGAGCCCGACAATGAGGAGCAGCGCCGCCAGACTGAGGACAATCAGTCGATTTCGTAAAGAAAAAAGGATAATAGCGGCGACCATACTATTCGGCCTCGGGCAGGCGTCCCGGTCCTTTGCCAAAGAGTTCTGTTGCGCCGGTCACAACAAGTTTGTCTCCCCTCTGTACTCCACCGGTGATTTCCACCAGGTCATCTTGGCGAATTCCTAGAGTCACTTCCTCTTCGGTAAAGAGCTGGGCGTTCCGTTGTATGTACACCATGCCTTTTCCCCCGCCGTTTTCCAGCACTGCCGTCTCTGGAGCCATGACGGCTTGGTGCTCTGGCCCAGCCGGCAACGCCGCCGTAACCGACATCCCCAACTTTAACTGGGCGTCCGAGTTGTTGACTTCGTAGAGCAGACTGGCGGTTCGCTTTACTGGATCGACAACAGCGCCGGCATAGATTGGAATTCCCGGCCACGAGTGCTGTGACGATAGAGTTGCCCCGCTGCGGCGCACCGCCGCTGGACTTTTGGCGTCGATCTTATCCAGGTCTCCCTCAAAAATGGGCGCCTCAACCCAGACGGTGGAAAGATCGGCAATGGTGAAGAGCGAGGCGGCGGTATCGACTTGTTGGCCTGCGGTGATGTCCGCCTGCACCACCGTACCGTCAATCGGCGCGGTGATTACAAACCGTCGAGCACTGACCTTATCCGCTGCTTGAGCGGCCTGATAGCTGCTTTCCTGGCGTCGTGCGGTTTCGTACCGACTTTGCGCTTGTAACCAGGCGGCTTCAGCTTCTTCGACACGTTTTCGAGAGACTATTTTTGCTCGGAAGAGGTTTTGACTGCGCCGGTACTCGGCGACGGCGGCGTCCAGCGCCGCTTTTGCTTCTTGCCCAGCGCCTGTCGCTCCTTTTCCCCCCACATCGAATTGCACCCGTTCGGAAGCTGTCACTGTTTGTTCAATCTCAGCCAAGATTTGCCCCTTATGCACGACGGTTCCCGGTATGGGAAGACGTTCCGTACTTTGTGGGAGTACGCGGCCAGCAACGGGAGAAGTGATGGACACGCGGCCTTGCATACGAGGGATAACTCGGCCAAAGCTCTCAATGATCGGACGCACTGTCCGCGTTATCGCCGGCGTCGTGGTAAGCCCGATTGCTTCTTGCTGTTCGGTAGTGAGGGTCAATCCGCTGTGTGAATCTTCCGCTTCGTGCTTCTCGGGTTCCGAAGAAGATCGTTGGCAGGCGGCGACCAGAACAGCGCACCAGAGAAGGGCGGCATAGGTCAACTTTCGCGGGTTCTTTGTCATACGATGCTCAACGCCTTTATTATTCCGATGCAATCCCTGCAGCTCGCTCCACGGCCACCCACGCCATATTGCGATCGAAGAGCGCCTGCGCGTAGTCACGATGGACGAGCAGAAGACTCCGTTGCGCATCCAGCACGCCCAGCAGGTCTCCTTCTCCCTCCTGATAACTTTGTTCGGCTAGCGTTGCGGCTTGTGCAGCTTGAGAGAGTAGTCCACGGGTGAACAGCTCAGCTCGTCCTTTGGCTGTTTCCCAATTCTGATATCCAGTCAACAATGCCTGCTGCACTTGGAGGCGGGTAGCTTTGAGCATCGCTTCGGCCTCGGCGACTTTACTACGGGCGGCGGCGATGGAGCCTTGCTTCCAGTCCCACAACGGTAAGGAAAAGGTGAGACCGACGACTGGTCCAGTGACGCCCGCTTGGCGATCTTCGCCATGTCCGACATCAAGCGTCACGTCCGGTACAAGGGCGGTTAGGGCGAGCTTCAGGTTGAGTTGCTCTTTCTCCACTGTTCGTTGTTGCGCTAGAAGAAGCGGATTGTGTTCATCCGCCATCGCCGTCAGCTCTGCAAGCGTGGGTACTGAGGGGAGCGTTGTGAGTTCTCCTTGTAGAAGAAAAGGAGCATCCTCTGCTCGCAGCAGTAACAGGTTCAGTCCCGAACGCGCAGCTTTGAGCTGACCTTGGCTCCTTTGCAGGTCAGTGTCTGCTCGGGTGGCTTCGACCCGGGCCTTTATCGCTTCGAACTCAGCAATATCACCTTCTTGCAAGAGTTTCTCAGTGGCGGTCTGTAAACGTTTGGTTGCCTCAGCAAACGTTTGGGCGATATGAGTATCCTCTTGCACAAGGAGTGTGGTCAAAAATGCTTCCCGGGCGGCTGCGATAAGTTCCGGACGGATGCCTTATTGCTCAACTTCAGCTATCCGATTGTCAGACTCGGCGACCCCGATGCGGAAGG
>CAZUFQ010000868.1:0-3214 GCA_964618735.1 uncultured Enterobacteriaceae bacterium | reverse complement strand
AGTGGCGCAGCGGAGGAAGCGCCAGCGACAACCACGGTCGTGTAATCCATGGCGCCCGCGCGCGCGAGTCGATCGACGACCTGTGCGACTGTCGATTGTTTCTGACCAATCGCTACATAAATACAAAAGACATCGCCGCCTTTCTGATTGATAATGGTGTCAAGGATGAGCGCAGTTTTGCCGGTCTGACGGTCGCCAATGATCAGTTCACGCTGGCCACGACCTATGGGGATCATCGAGTCGACCGCTTTGATGCCGGTCTGGAGCGGCTCTTTCACCGGCTGGCGTAAAACGATGCCTGGCGCTTTGATCTCGATACGCTGCGTATTCTTGGTGTCGAGCGGTCCTTTCCCATCAATCGGCTGCCCCAGAGCATTCACCACGCGACCAAGCAACGCCTCGCCGACAGGAATTTCAGCGATACGCCCAGTTCTGCGCACTTCATCGCCTTCTCTGATCGCTTGGACTTCACCGAAGACGGCGGCACCAACGTTATCTTCTTCTAGATTCAAAGCGATGCCATAGATATCATGTGGGAAGAGCAACAATTCTCCTGAAGCGACTCCTTCAAGCCCATAGATACGTGCGATGCCATCACCGGCGGACAACACCGTGCCGGTTTCTCGCAGTTCTACTTGTTTGTCGTAGCCCTGGATTTGTCGCTTAATAATTTCGCTGATTTCAGCGGCGCGCAGTTCCATCGTATCCTCTCACTATCGTTTCTTTGGTCTTCGTCTGTGTTGATATATTAGAGGCGTTGCACGAGCGATTCCCCTAGCCGTTGTAGCTGGGTTTTGAGGCTGGCGTCATACACACGCCCCTCGATCTCTACTACTGCTCCCCCAAGGAGAGTGGGATCCACCGTGACTGTGGGAAGCACTGTTTTTTGCGTGAGCATACTGAAGGCCTCGACCAAAGTCTTGAGTTCATCTTCACTCAATGGCGCGGCGACCCGTATGTTGGCGCGCACGCGCCCAAGCGATTGTTCAAGCAAGCGTTGATAAGACTTCTCGATCAAGGGAAAATCATTGAGGCGATCATTTTCCGCCAACACCCGGAGAAAATTCTCTAGAAGAGGGTGGAGGGAAAGCGCTTTGCTGAGTTGATCGACAACTTCTTTTCTCATTCTAGGGGAGAGGTTGGGCAAAGAGAGAGTTTTCGCCAGAGCCGGGTCAGCCAATACTTCGGCTGTCCGAGATAACTCGGCGCCAATTGTTCCAGCAATTTGCTGCTCTTGCGCCAAGCCGAGCAGGGCTTTAGCGTAGCGCGTCATTCCTGCCATTCTTCTGCACCTCTTGCACAAGATCCTGAATCAGTCGACCTTGATCACTCGGCGTCAAACGAGCGCGCACCAGCTCAGTGGCGAGACGCACAGCTTGTTCTGCAACCTCTTGTCGTAAGATACGCCGCGCTTCTTCTACTTCACGCTGAGCGGTCTGTTGCGCTTCCCGACGAGCGCGTTCCGCCATGTTCCGTGCTTCTTCTAAAATTCTCTGTTTCTCGTGTTCCGCATCGACTATCGCCTGCTGACGTAAGCGCTCTTGCTCAGCTGCGAGACCGGCCAATTTTTGCTCATATTCGTCCCGCAGAGCTTGCGCCTCGTCTTTCGCCTTCTTCGCCTCGTTGAGCGCCTGGACAATTGCGTCGCGGCGCTTCCTTAAAGCCTCCCGTACGGCGGGCAGCGCATACCTGCGCAACACAAGAATGAACAAGAGAAAGTTAATGACAGGAAAAACGAGTTCTTGCAGGCCGCCTCCCGCATGGCCGCTATGTCCCTCGTGACCCTCTTCAGCCGCCCCTACAACCGCTGGCGTGACTAGGAAAAACGTAGATGCGACGAAACCGGCCACCTTGTTTAAATGTTTCCTCATGGTTACGTCAAGGACCTCCCGAGCAGCTTCTGAGCGATCTCCCGCGAAAATTCTTCAGTACGTTCTCCGAGGGCGCGGCGCGCCTCACCGATCTCGTGCTGTAAATTGTCGCGCATCTGAGCGATGATGGTCATCGCCTCGGTCCGCGCTGCATCGATCACGCCCTGCGCCTCGGTTTCTGCTTCTTTGTAAATGGCGTCGACTTGCTGGGAGACCCCTGTGCGCGCTTCTGTGAGGCGAGTGCGGTACTGCTCTCCCATTGCCTCGACCTCGGCTTTGATCGCGCTTGCTTCTTTTAGTGCGCCAGCACTGCGTTCTTCGCGATTTTTCAGAACAGTGAAATTCGGTTCAAAGAGAAATTGGCGGAGAAAATTCCAGAGGAAGAGAAACAGAGCAATTTGAAAGAGAAATGTCCAATCTGGGAACGATAGCACGCGTACAGATCTCCTCTCCCGATGATCAAGTTGGTGCACGGTCGACTAACTCATGGTCTGCATCGACGAGGGTGTGACTCTCGATTTGCGGATATACCTTTTACTGTCCTTTCAAGCGGCGTACAAGCCCTTCAAGCTCTTCATTGGAGTAGTACTCAATTTCAATGCGTCCGCCTTTCTTTTTAGGCAGCAATCGCACTTTCGTACCGAGCGCATGCATGAGGTCTTCCTCAAGGGCGGCGACATGGATGTGAATACCAACGCCTTGCGGCAACGGACCCTGCAGAACTTGAGCGGCAATTGATAGCGGAGGTTCCGACGATTGAGACACGAGCGTTTCAGTTTCTCGTACTGATAGCCCTTGCCGCATAATCTTCCGCGCCATTTCCAGTTGTTGCTCTGGTGTATCCAACCCTAGCAAGGCGCGCGCGTGACCGACAGAAATGTGTCCGCGATCGACTTCATCTTTAATCTCTTCGGGCAAATTGAGAACCCGCAACAGATTGGTGACGACGGGGCGGCTTTTGCCGACGCGGTTCGCCACTTCCTCCTGGGTGAAATGGAACTCCTCCATCAACTGACGATACGCCAGGGCCTCCTCAATTGGAGTCAATTCTTCACGTTGGATATTTTCCACCAGCGCCATTTCCAAACTTTCAGCGTCGCTCACGTCCTTAATAATGACCGGCACGCGTTCGAGCCCAGCGCGCTGGGCGGCGCGGAAGCGGCGCTCGCCGATGATCAGCTCATACCCATCAGTGAGTTTCCGCACGACCAACGGTTGGAGGATGCCTTGGTGTTGGATGGATTCCGCGAGTTCGGCGATGCGTTCTTCGTCGAAGTAGCGGCGCGGTTGACGCGGATTCGGACGAATCTCTGCAATGGGCACGCGGCGTTCTGCAGGCGGAG
>CAZUFQ010000867.1:0-3218 GCA_964618735.1 uncultured Enterobacteriaceae bacterium | reverse complement strand
CGGCCAGCGCGAACATTGCACTCGCGCCTACGCCAGGATGTCGCTCACGACGCGGGCCGGCTCTACGCCGGTCAGCCGCATATCCAGGCCTTGGAACTTAAAGGTGAAGCGGCGGTGATCGATGCCCAACAGGTGTAGCATCGTGGCGTGCAGATCGCGCACGTGCACTGGGTTGTCGACCGAGTGGTAGCCCAGCTCGTCGGTGGCGCCGTACGACATACCGCCGCGCACGCCGCCGCCGGCCATCCACATGGAAAAACCCTTGATATGGTGGTCGCGGCCCGGGTCTTTTCCCTTCCCTTGGAACATCGGCGTCCGGCCGAACTCGCCTCCCAAGATCCCCAACGTCCCTTCGAGCAGCCCCCCCTGCTGAGGGTCGGTAATCAGGCGTTACCGGGCCGGGTGGGGATTCGGCGTGGCGATCTCCAAACCGAACTTCTGACCCATCCACGCCCGTTTTTATTGGACGTTTAGTCGGAAAGGTCGCCCCTGTTTCACGCGCCCAGCTTATCCGGCTGTCAGAACGGCAACCTTTCGTCGTCCGCGGCGAGGCGGTCGTGATACAGTCGGCCATGAGTGCGTTGTATCCGCTTCCTGCCTGTGGTTTTCCTCGTTACGTTTGCCGTCCTCGATGTCGGTGTTCGTTCCGTACCATCTCTCAATACGTCCTTCTGCATCTCTTAACGGGACGCCACGAGACAGAAACCAACGGTACGTTCCGTCGGCTCCACGGTGACGTTCTTCTTGTTCGTAAGGCGTTTCATTGTTCAATGCCTCACGCCAGGCTTTCAACACCCGACTCTTATCGTCAGGATGGAGCATGCGCTGCCACCTATCGCTTTGTAATTCTTCGAGCCCGATCCCCGCGTAGGCGCGCCAACGATAGTTGCAATAATCAAGTGAACCGTCAGCCGGTCCGCTCCAGATCTGTTGGGGGATTGCGTCGACCACCTTGCGTGATTGTTCCTCTGTGCGCCGTAGCTGCTCTTCCGTCCGCTTGTGCTCAGCAATCTCATTTCTCAGTTCTGCATTAGCCGCCGCTAATTCTCTCGTGCGTTCCACGACTCGTTGCTCAAGCTCTTCATTGAGCCGCGTGATTGCAGTCTTGGCTTGTTTGAGTTCGGGCGTTTCGACTACTTCCCAGTCCCCATTGCGTCTGGCGACGGCCAACTCGTGGGTTTGCGCCACGTCGAGGATGTCAGCAGCGCCGCTAGCAGCAAGCGGATAGGCGCATAATACGATTATGCGTTGGGGGGCGAGCGCCTCGTTCAGTGCGAGTTCATAGGCGCGAAAGTCCTTCCAATCCTTCTTTTGCACCCAGCCCGTACATGCGGCCACTCTCATGCCGGCGTAGCCTCTAGCCAGCGCCTGATCGAGTTTCTCCCGCCAGCCATTGGTGACTCGATGAGGTTCAAACCCGCCTCCGCTCAGATACCATTCATCGTATGGCAGTATTTCTATGCTTTGCTTGGCCAGGTAATGAGCAAAATTAGGAATAGCTTGTTGCAATGTCCTCTTGGCGTCTTCTTCTGTTAGGGATTCGGCGATTATCCACAGGCAGAACTCGTTATTTTCTAAGCCAGCCTTGAAATAGGGGACCACGGTGTCGAAGAGATCTTGTTTGGTCTCGTGGAAGTGACAGAAATGTGATCCCCAGGGCATCTCGCCTATGAGGTTAATTCCTGTCTTTCTCAACTTTGTTGTCATCACAGTTACCTTTGCTACCCTCCTTAACACTTCTGTTTGCCCCAGTATTGATTTGCCGCACCCCCGTCGCGGCAAGAGCTCAACTCATGCTTCCAGAGCGGACAAGGGCGCACCAGCCTAGCCTTGACCGCCTACGAAACTGTCTGGTGCGCCCACTTTTCTTGTCTCTGGATATGGCGTCCCTACAAATATGTTGGTTATGTCGAAGAAAAATCAGAGCGCTCACGCCGCTACTCGCCTGCCTCGAGTTCAGTGCTTTCTGATTCCTCTTCCGGCTCTGCGCGTTTCTTCCCGAAGAGATACGCCACGCCGATACTGAGGATATAGAGCACTAACAGCGGAGCCGCCATCAATAACTGGGACGCGACGTCGGGCCCCGGCGTGAGGATCGCTGCGACAATGAAAATTATCACGATCGCGTAGCGAAACGCGCCGAGTAACATAGAATGTGTCACTAACCCAAAACGCGCAAAGAAAAAGGTCAACACCGGCAGTTCAAACGTGACGCCGAACGCCAGAAGCATGCGCGCAGTAAATGACAGATACTCGCTAATGCGCAGCGTCGGTTGCACCCCAATGCTCTGATACTGATCAATAAAAAACGCAAAGCCGACCGGCAATACGAAAACATGCCAAAACGTTGCGCCTAAAATGAAGAAACACGTGGAAAAAAAAACGAAGGGCAAGACATAACGCCGCTCCTGTTCGTAGAGGCCGGGCGCGATGAACCGCCAAGCTTGATAGAACACTACCGGGCTCGCAAGAAACAACGCCGCAATAAACGACACTTTGAGTTTTGTGAAGAATGCTTCGGCTGGGCTGGTGCCGATGAGCATAGGAGGAGCCGGTGTAATGTGTTGCAGCGGCTGCGCCAGCAGCACAAACAATTCACTAGAGAAGAAATACGTCGGTACGAGGGCGAGAGCGATAGAGAGCAACGCTTTTATAATACACGAACGTAACTCTTCCAGATGGCCTAGCAACGGCATCGTCCGGTCGTCATACGCCATCTAGCTCGATTCTCCTGAGGAAGGCTCCTTTTTTTCTGGAGTAGCGGCGGTAGTCTCTTGTGGCGGCAGCGGCGCCTCTGGTGTTGGTGTTGGTGCTGACGGA
Organism: uncultured Enterobacteriaceae bacterium; assembly: GCA_964618735.1. Classification (GTDB taxonomy): domain Bacteria; phylum Desulfobacterota; class Binatia; order Bin18; family Bin18; genus SYOC01. The sequence continues at coordinate 398 of CAZUFQ010000867.1, read as the reverse complement.
CGAGGTGTACGTGCCTGACGTTCCGCCATACGCACTTCTTCTTCGAGAGTTGCGCGGGTATTGCTCAATTCTTGTGAAATATCGCTGGTTGCACGGCGGAATTCGGCTAACGCTTTTCCTAGCGCTTTGGCGACCTCGGGCAGCCGTTTAGGCCCAAGCACAACGAGCGCTACCACCATAATGACGAGAAGTTCAGGGACACCAATGCCAAACATAATGACGCTACGGTATTATAATCGAGCTAGCGGCGCAAGTTATGACAACTGAAAGGGTAGATAACAATTTCTTGGTCAAAGTATGCTTAATTCTCCGTGGATTCCGGCTTGCGCCGGAATGACGGCTCTGCCTCGCTCGTCATTCCGGGCAAGGCCGCAGGCCGCGACCCGGAATCCAGGATT
>CAZUFQ010000866.1:803-3230 GCA_964618735.1 uncultured Enterobacteriaceae bacterium | reverse complement strand
AAAGCCCTGCGGCGACATACCGCCGTCTGTCCGGAATGTTCCGCATTTGCATAACCGTATTAAAAATTTCTGGACTGAAGCTCATGACTTCAAATTCCGGCTCTTCACGAATCACTCGCTGCATCTCTACAAAGTCAAAATCGACCCTGCCTTTCTCACTAATATCAAGGGCTTCGGCTAACACGATTGTCGGCACTAATAGGCGGCCATTGTGATTTCGGACTTCGTCGATCTTCTCTCGCAGTGCTGGTTTGAGGCGCTTACTGCCAGTAAAGTACCAAATAAGCACGTGGGTATCGACGACGTACAGATCCGCCATTTACAAATCTTCCAGGCCCCGAAATAAGTGTTGCTTTGCTTCCTCAATTAATTCCTCTGGGACATCGCCACCCCGTACGCAACCAAAAAGCGAGGGTTTCTCGGCTTGGTTAGCCGTAGAGGGTGCAGCTAATTGCCGTAGCAGCTCTCGCTTGAGCTGTTCGAGTTCTCGTTCAAGTCTATGAACACGATACAAGAGAGTTTCTTCCTGCGCTTCAGCCATAGCCTATGTCTCGCTCTCAACTGCTATTAAGAATATATCTCTATACTCTACCTTCGTGGCTTCCCGCCGACAAGTAAATGACTGTCGAATGAAAAAGAACGGGTCACATCGTCATGATGCCATACCGCTTCATCTTCTTGATTAACCCCTGACGACTCAGTCCTAGCAGCTTTGCGGCCTGGAGCTGATTGGAGCGCCGCGCTTGGAGCGCTTCTCCGATTAACTGCCGCTCTAACGATTCAACTTTGTCCTTCAAAGAACCTGTGGACGGAAGTTGCTTGAGCGCCCCGCTCCGGCTTCCGTTTCGTACGGCGTCCGAAAAATCTTCCGCTGTCACTGCCTTCCGCGTGCTCAAGGCAACGGCGCGCTTGATTTCGTTCTCCAGTTCTCGCACGTTACCTGGCCAGGAGTACGCCGTCAGCACTCGCAGGGCCTCGGGCGCGAGCTTTTTGGGCTCTCGTCTCAGGTCCTGACAGCATTTCGTCAAGAGGGCATGAGCAAGCAGCGGAATATCTTCCCGCATTTCGCGCAGCGGTGGCATGTGAATGTGGATCACCTTCAAGCGATAGTACAAATCTTCACGAAAGGTTCCGTTCTTCATTGCGGCTTCCAAGTCTTTATTCGTCGCCGCCAGCACGCGGACATCGACTGGAATCACTTTCTTCCCACCCACGCGTTCGACAACATGCTCTTGAAGCACGCGCAGGATTTTCGCTTGCGCCGGGAGACTCAAGTCGCCAATCTCATCGAGAAACAGGGTTCCTCCAGTGGCCGCTTCGAATTTACCGATTCTCGCTTCGACGCCAGTCGCCACGCCCCGCTCGATGCCGAACAGCTCGCTCTCTACTAAAGTGTCGGGCAACGCCGCGCAGTTCAGTGCGATGAATGGACGTCGAGCGCGAGAGCTATGGTAGTGGATTGCCCGCGCGATCAGCTCTTTGCCAGCGCCGCTCTCGCCCGTGATCAGCACGTTTATGTTGCTATCATGGAGTTGTTCGATCAACCGCACGATCTGCTGAATCTTTTCACTAACGCCGAGGATGCTGCGGGTGGAGAACTTTTTCTCCACTTCTCGCCACAGCTGGGTGTTTTCCGCCAGTAATTGGTCGCGATGCCGCTGCAACTCCTCGATCAACTGTGCTGTCTCGATGGCGACCGCAGCTTGGGCGGCCAAGGCTTTGGCTATTTCTTCATCGTCGCTCTCGAACACACCGCCCCGCTTGTTCAAAACCTGAAACGAACCAATGATTTCTCCTTTATGATTTCGCAGCGGCAGCGCCAGCACGCTTCGGGTGCGGTACCCTGTGCGAGTATCGACTTCCTTGTAGAAACGGGGATCTTTGTGGGCGTCTTTTACATTGATGACTTGTCCGGTCAGCGCCGCAGCCCCCGCCAGACCAAAACGCGCGTCGAAGCGGATCGGCGGGCTACCCAAGGCGACTTGTGACCACAATTCGCTCTTTTCTTTATCAAGCAAAAAAATACTGGCTCGGTCTGCATCGAGGAGCTTCGCCGCTTCTTGAGCGATGAGGTCGAGCAGCGCCGCGAGATTCCATTGGGCGTCCAGGTCGTGGCGCGTCCTTGGGGTGAAGAGGTTGCGCTGGCAGTGGCCCAGTCCAACGAGTCAACGTTTGGCGGCTGGCAACCGGCAGCGCGATGTTGTTCGACAGGGCGAGCGACGCCCCGTCGGGGGCGACCGTCACCTGGGTGGCGTGCGCACGCAGCGCGGCGACTTTCGCAGGCAACTGATCGGGAACGTCGATCACCGCGTCGATCGCGTCGTCGGGATAGCCGAACGGCACCTGGTCGATCGATACCCGTAGCCACCGCGGCGGCGTGTCCCCCATTGCGTCGAGCCCCCCGCCCATCGCGGAGGTCGACATCAA
>CAZUFQ010000866.1:0-793 GCA_964618735.1 uncultured Enterobacteriaceae bacterium | reverse complement strand
CGGCTGGCAACCGCCAGCATTGTAATGGAATCCAAAACAAGAAACGTTATTCTCTACTACGAAGGGGAGGGGTAGCTATGAAATCTCAAATGTGGATAAGAAGAGTGCTCTTCGCCTGCACCGTTACGGGGATGTTGCTGCAGGTGGGAGCAACTGCCGCCGAACTCAAGCCGGGCGATACCCTGAACCAGAGCACAGCCGTTGCAGCACGAGGAATGATGCCTGATCCTATCTTGCATCGCTTTGAAACCGGGCAACATGTCTCGACGATCATCGAGCTGCCAGCCGAGGCGCTGCGCTGGGGAAGCCGCTACAATCAAGCAACCGAAGAAAACCGAGGGAACTACGAGATTAACGACCACGGTATCATGATCGAGAAAGCCACAGGCACGTGGCCTCGTTTCGGTTATGGTACGCCCTTTGCAGACATCGACCCTGACGATCCCAAGGCGCCCTATCAAATCATGTACAACTTCTTCCGCGTCTTAGGACAGGCAGATGATGTTGACGTTTTAGTCAACTTCTTTTGGACAACGTCAACGGGGCTCGATCGCTATATCGACTTCCGCGGACAGGGCCTCGGGTATGGCTCTCGTTGGTCCGGCCCCATCCCGAACCCTGATGAAACGGCGGGAAAGGTTCTTCTTTACGGTGTCGCGCCGTACGACGTCGTTGGGCTCTCCACGTTGGACTGGAGCTATCTTGATCCGGACAAATGGCGCTCCGTCTGGTCTTTCGTTCCAGTCGTTCGACGTGTACGGCGGCTGAACGCTTCTAACACCTCAGACGGCGT
>CAZUFQ010000865.1:0-3233 GCA_964618735.1 uncultured Enterobacteriaceae bacterium | reverse complement strand
TAACTCCTTCTTGTGGGCTCCCGACTACTTCTTCCCAACTCGGAACTTGAAACTCGGAACCTGGAACTGGAACGGCGGGAGCCGTAACGGGAGCGATGAACCGATAGCCGCGCCCATGGATCGTCTCAATGAACTGAGGCGTCCGCCGCGCATCGCCTAATGCTTGGCGCAGCTCACGAATGCACACGACCAGCGCCGCGTCACTCACGACCACCTCAGGCCACACGGCCGCAAAGAGGTCGTCTTTGGTTACGAGCTGCCCCCTATGCTCGACCAAATAGCACAGCACGGCTAAGGCTTTGTTGGTAAGGCGAATCACCTCCTGTCCGCGCCAGAGCTGTCCGTCGCGCGAGTCCAGTCGAAACAGCCCAAAATTCAGGAGGTGGTGTCCTTGCATGCGCTCTTCTCTGCTCAACTTAGAAATATCTTAGAAACTTCTTAGAATTTTCTTAGGACTTGCTGCTGGCCTTCTGGCTACTCTCTCCTCGCATAGTACACGTGCGATTGCAAGAGAATCGCATGGAACGAGAAGAGGTGATGGCCATTGAGAGTCAGAGTGTCTCGACCAGGCAAAACCGAGTAGCCCGGAGGAAACCTAGCCAGAATCCGGGAAAGGAAACAGTAAAGCGTAGGGCGCGCGCCGACGACGGGCGCGTCTCATGCGCCCTACCGGACTATCCTCACTGGATTCCCGCGCAGGCGGGCATCCAGGGTTTTCCCTCTTTATGTAGAAGGTTTACGAAAAAAGGAGAAACGTTATGAAGATGCGGAGAAGAATTTTAGGGTTCACCACAATCTTGCTCATAGCTTGCGGCGCCCTCGGTGGTTTGGCCGCTCCGGCCGTAGCCAAAACCATCATGGTGACTACCCTCATCGATACAGCCCATCCACCATTCGATACCGACGGTGCTTGTGGAACAGGGACGGTCAGCGATCTGCCTGCCCATGGTCTCGTCTCACTGCGTGAGGCGATCATCGCCGCCAATAATACACTTGGTGCAGACACGATCACCTTTGACCCCAACTTGAGCGGCGGCACCATCGTGGTCGGCTTTAATGGGCTCCCGCTGCCCGCGCTCTGCGGTGGGCAGACCTCCATCAACGGTGATCTCAATGGCGATGGCGTCCCGGATATTACGCTAGAAGGGGGTGGGTTGCCTGTCTTTGCTCCTGCGGTTGCTGCTGCTGGCATCCTCGTCCTTTCCAGCCACAACACCATCAACGGCCTTCACGTGCAACATTTCCCGATCGGGATCCAGGTGCGCGCCGGAGGGTTTACAACTCCGGGGACCGTCACGCACACTACGGTGACGAACAATCTCGTTACCGGATCGAAGATTGATGGTATCAACGTGAGAACAGGCAATGTGCCAGACTCCCGCGTTGCCCATACCACTCTCACCCAGAACAAGGTGATAAACAATACTCGCTTCGGTATCATCGTCGTGGCTAATCTGTCCGGCGTCGGGTCCTACACTCAGATTGCCCATACCACCATCACTGACAACGAAGTGAAAGAAAATGGCGTACATGGGATCTTTATGTTCTCCTTAGGTGCTCACAATGACCTTAGCGACGCCACCATCGCCTATAACACCGTCGCCGACAACACTGCCTTTGGTATCTACGCCATCGGTGGCTATGCTGGCGCAGAAGACAACACCCTCGACGTCTGCATCAGGGGTAATACAGTGACCGCGAATGGGAGGGGGATCATAGTGCTTGCTGGTCAAGACAACAGCTCACACAACCACGTCGTGGCCAGGATTGCGGAGAATAGCTTAGAACAGAATCAGGTTTTCGGGATCGAGGCCGTGGCGGCGAATGGCGCGGCGGACTTTACGACCGGCATTAGCGAACACAATGTGCTGGACGTCAGAATTGAGCGGAACATGGTAGAAAGTCAGACTGGGGTCGGCATTCTTGTCGCAGGCGGTATCGGCAGCCCGAACGGGCGGGAAGATGCAGTCGCCAACAACAATCAGAACAATGCGATAGTGACACACAACGTGGTCGAAGGCAGTACGGAGCCGGGCCTGGGTATGTCGCTAGTGGCCGGGGCCGCAGGTCTGTCAAGTTCGAACATCCTCAATGTCCAGGCTGCCCACAACACGATCTGTGGCAACGGCATCGATCTCATCTTTGGCAGGGGCGGCTTTTCCCCCGGCAATGTCTTTTTCGAGGGAACCGGAAACGTGCTGGAAGGGCGCATTTTTCAAAACACAGTCGGGGTGGTGGATATAGCAGATGGGGCACAGGGGAATACGGCTATGGTGACAGAGTTTAACAACGACCCATGCCCGTAGAGCGGTGCTTAATTGAATAAGCCCTCATCTGGGAGCGCGGGCGGGACACCCACCTCCCAAGCCAGACTACACCCTTATGGCGTAGAGGGAAGAGACTCGATGCGGAGGCCCTCGATACGCTCGAAGTGACTCCGATTGTTGGTTAACATAGTCAAGTTATGCCGAAGCGCAGTTGCCCCAATGAAGAGGTCCATATCACCGGGCAAGTTTCCTGCCCGGCGTAATCGCTGGCGCTCCTGACCAAAGATTCGGCAGGTCTCCTCATCGAGTCCTAGGATGGTTACTCCCTGAAGAAAATCCTTGAGTCCCTGTTCCCGCTTTTCGGGCTCCGTCGCTCCATAGACACCCTCATAAAGTTCGCCCAGGTTGATCACCGAAATTGCCAGGCCCTGCTCCCGTAACACGCGTAAGCGCTCAACAAAGGAGCGACGGCCCTTCAAATAGTGGATCACCCAGTCCGTATCGACGAGATAGAGCAAAGTCACAGTTGTGGTTCAGATCGAGTAGAGCGTGATCGCTGCGTATAAATCTCTTCTAGCAGCGTGTCCGTATCCGCATCTGCCCAGGCGCCTGCCGCCCGCAGAAACGCTTGTTCACGTTCGTGACCAGAGACCTGGACTCCATTTGGTTTGGAGGTAGACGCCGAGCGCTCCAAGTAGGTAGTCACTGCTTCTCGTAAGGCTTCAGACAAGTCCTTACCACTCCTGTCAACGAGTGCGGCCAGGACGCGTTTATCTTCTTGGGTCAAATGGATGTCATTAGGATCAGTCATCGTGCAAAAACATCGGTAAGGAGTTTTCTCTAAGATTGCTTTCTTCTCTAGCATGGATTGGCTACAGGGTACAGCGGCGAACGCTTACCCCGGCAGATACGACCCCCCGTTTACATGAATGGGTTGGCCGGTCATAAAGGCGGCATCGTCGGACA
>CAZUFQ010000864.1:0-3235 GCA_964618735.1 uncultured Enterobacteriaceae bacterium | reverse complement strand
TTGGCAAGAAGTCTGATTCCTTTAAGCCTGGCCAAAAAGTAGACACCTGTTTATTTTCGTTTACAAATGCAGCATGGTGCATAGACCGGGCCAAGATCGAGGTGATCGATATAAATGCGGCGGGCATGAGCACGGACTCATCATTCACTGCCCATTGCTGCGAGAATGAAAATCCGCCCGGCTGATCCCTAATTTTCTCATGCGTGCACGCAAAGTGTGCGGATTGATGTTGAGAAGGATTGCGGCGCCATATGGCCCTTCGACGCGTCCTTTGGTCGCCGCAAGCGCTTTTCGATGTGGCGCTTCATTTCTACGTTCAGCGGCAGAACCGCTGGCGTTACTTGCTGTTCCGGCCGTTGCAACCCGTTTGGCGGTTTGAGCGTTGAAGCATAGATATCCGTCCCTACACCCAAGGCTCTTGCTACTTCAAGGCGCTCTCCGTTGCCGAGGATTGCCGCTCGGTCGATGACAGATCCCAGCTCACGCACGTTCCCGGGCCATGAATAGGAGACCAGCAGAGCCAAGTGTTCAGTGGTAGGGAGTTGTAACTTCAGACCAAACCGCAACGCTGCTCGACGCGCGAAATGGTCCGCCAACAGTGGAATATCCTCATGACGCTCTCGTAGCGGGGGAAGCACAATAGGAAAGACGGCAATGCGATACCACAAGTCCTCGCGAAAGTCGCCGCTTTGCACCATGGCGGCCAAATCGCGATGCGTAGCGGCAATGATCCGTACATCGCCTTTAATAGGATGCTCCCCGCCGATCCGCTCAAACGATCCCTCTTGGAGGACGCGCAGGAAGCGCACTTGGGCGGCGAGTGGCAGTTCTCCGATTTCATCGAGAAACAGGGTCCCTTCATTTGCACGTTCAAACCAGCCGCGGCGCATCGCGGTGGCGCCGGTAAAACTGCCTTTTTCATGCCCAAAGAGTTCTGCGTCGATCAGTTCAGGAGGAATGGCGCCGCAGTTGACGCGCAGAAAGGGGCCGTGCGCTCGTGGGGAGCGTTTGTGAATAGCGCGCGCGATCACCTCTTTCCCAGAGCCTGTTTCGCCTAAGAGCAAGACCGGCACATCCGAACGGGCCACTAAATCGACACGCTCCATCACGAACCGTAACCCTCGCTCTGTCCCAACAATAGGCGCCGCTAAATCTTCACGGCCCAGACGGTTGAGGAGGAAACGTTTATCGGCTTCAGCCGCTTCACGTAAGGTGCGCAGTTCACTGAGGCGGTGGTCGTTATTTAGGGCCACTGCACAGGGATCAAGGAGCGCCTGACAGAGTCTTTCATGGTCAGGAGTAAACTGCCGCTCAGGCTGCGCCTGAAAGAGCACGACCCCGCATATACCATGTTCACTCACGAGGGGGCCGATGACGACCTCTCCTTGTAAGAAGGATGGAAGGGCTGCAAAGGCAATATTGTTGCTCTTACTCCCTAGTTGATGTTCAAGCTGACCTGAGCGACTCCAACGCAGCAGTCGATTTATATCTTTTGCTGACCACTGGACAGGGTCGGACGACGGCGGCTTATCATCCAGTGAAGGCTCGATCGCTACAGTTTCGAGACGAGACCGCTCTTGATCAATCCGACGTATGACAAGACGGACAATGGGGAGAGAAGGAGCTAACATCGTCAGCAACGTTGCTGCGAATTCCGTGATCTCGATGTGACGGCTCGCCTCGCGCCACACCCCCAACATAAATGTCGTTAGTTGTTCCATTCTTATTCGTTATATTTGCAATATTTTCTATCTTATATAAAGGCTTTTCTAATATATTTGGTAGAAAGAAGAAAATAAATACGGAACGTATTTTACTTTGGTTCTGCCATATATAAACAAGACTAAAGGAAAATTACTGAATTCTTTAGAGATTATTCATACACCATCATCTCTATATATTTAGTGTAGTTTTATGGCACTTTTATTGCGACCCTTTGAACGGACTTTCTCAGAAACGAAAGCATAGTTATGCCCCAGACAAGCGTTTCAGACAAGGAGTGGACCCTAGACCTCGAACAGCAAATTCTGCGAGCAATCAAAGCTGTTCGCTACGGTTCCGTAGAAATCATTATTCATGACTCCCAAGTCGTACAGATCGAGCGCAAGGAGAAGATTCGTCTGATGGGAGAAAGGACGAAACAAGAAAAGTAAGAGAAGTTTGCTTTAGTCTGTGTAAGGACCAGCTGACCAGATCACTGGAGGCGCAAAGCAAGCATTGTTTGAGAGTTCCAGGACCGACCGGACAACCGGAGGTGCTCATGCAAGGAAGGGATAGGGGCCATGAGAAAAAGCCGGTTGTTCATGCTCGCCGTGACCGTGGCGAGTCTCGAGTGGGGAAGTCTTCTACCCGTGGAAGCAGAGGAAAAAGCGCTCAAAAAAGCGCTGGCCGAGAAAAAAGCGTTAGAGGAAAAAGTGGAATATCTTGATCGCAAAGTACGAGTGCTGGAACAGCGCTTAGATCAATCCCTTGGCGATGGCGGAGGAACAAAAGCCACCGCAACTCCACAGGCCGCGGCGAAAGAGGAACAAGTCCAAGCGTTGGATCAAAAAGTGCGCGTGCTCGAACGGCGCTATGAATTAGATCAAGAGCAGGCTGCAGCGAAGGCGAAGGACGCTCCGATCTTCACAGCAGGCAAGGAAGGGTTCTCGTTGAGGGCCGCGGATAACAGTTATCAATTGCGGCTACGTGGATATGTACAAGCAGACGGACGGTTCTTTGCCGACGATAAAGAGCGAGCGGTTACCGATACGTTTCTCCTCCGGCGTGTTCGTCCCATCCTCGAAGGGACAGTGGGCAAGTATTTCGATTTCCGCTTGATGACGGATTTTGGCAACAACACCGTCTCTGTCCAAGATGCATATGTAGACGCTCACCCATGGTCATGGGCGAAACTCCGCGCGGGGAAATATAAACCTCCTGTGGGGCTCGAACGTTTACAGTCAGGCTCGGAGTTGCTCTTTGTCGAACGGGGTCTGCCCACCAACCTCGTGCCTAACCGTGATGTGGGGGCCCAATTACATGGGGATTTGTTTGATGGCGCTTTCACGTATGCGCTCGGCGCCTTTAACGGCGTCGTTGATGGCGGAAGCGGTGATCTCGATAACAATGACAGTAAAGAGTTCGCCGGTCGTGTGTTTGCGCTGCCGTTCAAGAATTTTTCGGTGGCGGCGCTTCAAGGGCTCGGCGTTGGCGTAGCTGGAACCTATGGCGATCAACGAGGCAGCACCGGTAC
>CAZUFQ010000863.1:0-3235 GCA_964618735.1 uncultured Enterobacteriaceae bacterium | reverse complement strand
CGCCGGTGAAGATTTTGCCAAGCTCGCAGAGACGTACTCTCAAGATAAAGCCTCAGCGAGCAAAGGCGGAGACTTAGGCTTTTTCCAACGAGGACGCATGGTCAAGCCTTTTGAAGAGGCCGCCTTTGCCTTACCAGTCGGCGGCATTAGTGACCTCGTGGAATCGCAGTTCGGCATCCATATTATTAAAGTGGAAGCCAATGAACCAGAAAAAATACAACCACAAAGCGAAGTAGAAGCAGAAATTCGCCAAGAACTGATCAAAGAACGCGCAAAAGCAAAAGCCCAAGAACAGGCGCAGGAGGATCGCAGGAAAGTACAAAACGGTGCTACGTTTTCCGACGTGGCGCAAACATCTGCATTGACGGTTGTGGAAACTCCGCCTCTCGCTCGTGAAGAGACGATTCCTAACCTAGGGGCTCAACCCCAGCTTGTGGAAGCGGCGCTTGGGTTAGAGTTGCAAAAACTCAGCGAACCTATCGCGATTGGCGATGTCTGGTATCTTGTCTCTCCTCAAGAGAAAATAGCCTCAACCATTCCTGAATTTTCTGCGGTGAAAGACGACGCCGAAAAGAAACGGAGAGGGGAAAAAGCCGAACAATTGGCTAAAGAAAAGGCGGACGCGATACTCGCCAAGGTTAAGGAAACCAAGAATCTCGCTACCGTCGCCGCCGCACAGAAATTGACGGTGGACGATACCGGCCCATTTACACGACAAGGCGGATACATTCCGAAGATCGGCGCCATACCTGACCTTAAGAAAGCCGCATTCCAATTGACCCCGGAAGCGCCAATTGTTCCACAAGTGTATACCTGGAGCGGCAACGCCTTCGTCGCCGTCTTACACGAGAAAATTACACCTTCAGAAGAAGAATTTGCTAAACAGAAAGAAGGGATTCGTGACCAACTCCTCAAACGCAAACAAGACGATGTCTTCGCCGACCTGACGCGCCTCTTGAAAAAACGCTCGACCATTACCTATAACCAAGACGCACTGCTTAAATCTTCGTAGCCGCCAATGAAACTGAAAGATATTGTCAAAATCTTAGCAAATATGCTCTTACGAAAGGAGTATCCGCCTATGTTGAAACCTGGAGAGTCCGCGCCCGATTTCACCGTCCACACACACGAAGGAAAGACATTATCGCTCGCGGAATTGCAGGGCAAGAAAGTGCTCCTGTGGTTCTACCCAAAGGCCGACACGCCCGGCTGAACGGCGGAAGGCCGCGGGTTTCGCGACCACATAGACGAGTTCCGCTCCCGTAATGTTGAGATTCTCGGGGTCAGTTTTGACTCTGTAGACGAGAACGCCGCGTTTGCGCGCAAATATGATTTTCCTTTTCCGCTCTTGTGCGACACCGAGCGGAGCCTCGGCCTCGCTTATGGCGCCTGCGATAACGCCCAAGCCGGCTACGCGCGCCGGATTAGTTACCTCATTGATGAACAAGGGAAAATCGCCAAAGCGTATGATTCCGTCAACGCGCGCAGCCACCCTGTTGAGGTGTTGGTTGATTTGTCATCTTAACAATATCGTGGTGTTTTTAGAGACGCAACCGGATAGAATTTCGTTGCTATAATTGACGCGCAGAAAATAAGGCTTCTTCGTAAATAAGTTTGAGCGGGAGGTTTTTCTCCCGCGCTAACCGTTTACAATCTTCATACTCCGGCGCCGCATGGCTGCGACCGTCCACTGTACGGGACACCTTCACGCGCACGGCCCCGTACGGCGTGACGACTTCTTTACTCTCCCGCGGCAACGCGACTCGCGCCACCGGATACGAGCGAATGCCGATCGTAGTAGTCTCGGCAAACATGATGGCGCTCAATTTTTCTTTATCAACAATATCTCCTAATACCCACAGCATCACGCCGGGTCGATTTTTTTTCATCTGCAAAGGCAGGAAACATACGTCGCGCGCGCCTGCCGCAAAGAGACGCTCCATCACGTGTTCGTAGATCTCGGGATTGAGGTCATCGATGTTCGTTTCTAATACCAGCAACTGCTCTTCCCTCGCGGTTTCGACCAACGTCCCCAACAGCACCCGCAAAAGATTCGGCCGGTCAGGCAGCGTCCGTCCCCCAGCTCCGTACCCCACGGCGAACACTTGTAGCTGCGGAATCGCGCTCTGTTGGGCGAGAGCGGCAATGATAGCGGCCCCGGTCGGCGTCACCATTTCTGCAGCCCCATCTTCAAGCCGCACCTGCAACCCTTTCATCAACTCCACCGTGGCTGGCGCTGGAATCGGCAGTACGCCATGTCGCGACGGCACGAATCCTTTCCCCATCGGTAAGGTCGAGGCATACACTTTCTCAACGCCAAGCGTATACAGCCCAAATGCAGCGCCGACTATGTCAACAATAGAATCAACTGCGCCTACCTCATGGAAATGAACAGCGCCCGGAGCAACCCCGTGCACCCGTCCCTCCGCTTCGGCGAGAGTTGAGAAAATGCGTAAGGACATCTCTTTCACTTGTGGGATTAGGGTGCTCTCGCGCAACATCTCGGCAATAGCGCGGAAACTCCGTTCAACTAAGGGCTCGTGCACTTCAACATCAAATTTGGTCGCCCGAATTTCGCTGAGATGGCGGATACTCTGACTCAAGCGATAACCCGATAGCGGCAACTTCGCGAGTTCTTGTTGCAGCCCATCAAGCGGTACGCCAAGGTGGAGCAACGCCCCGACCGTCATGTCTCCACTGATCCCTGAGAAAGCGTCAAAATAGGCGATTTTCATAGCGCCTTTGTACTCCCGAGAGCGTCGACACAAAAGGCCGTTAGCCTCCCACCTACACCGATAAGAAAGGATGGGAGCTACAAGGAGAGTTGCGTCACATGTTCGTAATCGACGAAGCGTTTCAATCCTCTCCCACCCCGAAGGATGGGAGCCACGTGAGACGAAGGTATGGCGGCCTTTGTGTGGGGTGTTTCAATCCTCTCTTACCTTGGAAAATGGGACTACTATTGGTGTTGATACCATTGAGAAAATCATATCAATTTCGATTAACAACATCATCCAACAACCAGCTCCGTTGACAGTGCTTTCCCTCCACGCATGCGTTTCTAAGTCAAGCAGGATCATCAATACAAATGCTGTTAGCTTATGTTTCCTTTGTATGGAAGTTTTAGAACATTGACTGTCGCTTCGATCTGCTCAAACTCAGGGTCTTTGTGCACCAGCGTAGCGTCGTGCTCCTTTGCCAGCGAAGACAACCACGCATCGGCTACCGACAAATT
>CAZUFQ010000862.1:0-3240 GCA_964618735.1 uncultured Enterobacteriaceae bacterium | reverse complement strand
AATCTTCTCTGTCTTTCCCTTCTCCAACAAGACCTGTCTGGAATCTGCACTAGGCGAAGTAGGGGCGCAGCATGCTGCGCCCCTACGGCAGTTCATTCTGGAAAAAACCGAAGGTAATCCGTTCTTCATGGAAGAGATCGTACAGGAGCTACGTGAACAAGGTATATTGACTCGATCTGATGTAGGGGCCGACCTGCGTGTCGGCCCGCAAGGACCGGGCGCACCTACAGGTGCGCCCCTACCAATCGCTCTGCGCATCCCAACCACCGTGCAAGGCGTGCTGGCCGCCCGTATTGATCGTCTGCCGCCAGAAGAGAAAGTCCTACTCCAGACACTCGCAGTGATTGGCAAGGAGTTCTCGTGGAGTCTCCTCAAACAGGTAGTGGATCAACCGGAAGACCAACTCCAGCTGCTGCTATCGCGGCTCCAGACAGCAGAGTTCATCTACGAACAACCAGCCTTTCCGGACATCGAATACGTCTTCAAGCACGCGCTCACGCAGGAAGTGGCGTACAGTTCCCTGCTACACGAACGGCGCAAAGACTTGCACGAAAGCGCCGCACGAGCGATCGAAGAAGTATATCGCTACAAAATAGACGACCACTATAGCGAACTGGCGTATCATTACAGCCGCAGTGGTAATACGAAGAAAGCCGTAGAGTATCTGCACCTGGCGGGGCAACAAGCGGTGCAACGGTCTGCATATGTCGAGGCGTTGAATCATTTTACTGCGGCATTAGAGTCACTGAAAATGTTGCCCGATACACCCCAGCGCATCCAAAGGGAATTGCAGCTACAAATTTCTCTAGGGCCGTCTGTCATTTCAACTAAAGGTTACGGGGCTCCAGAAGTCAAAATAGTGTACTCTCGTGCACGGGAATTGTGCGAGCAGTCTGGGGACGAAAGGCAGATGTTCCCCGCCTTATGGGGGTTGTGGCAATTCTTAGTGAATAGCGGAGACCATCTTACTGCGTACGCGCTTGGCGAACAGCTCCTCACTCTCGCGGAAAAGTTGCAAGACCCAACATTCCTTCTTGAGGCTCATTATACCTTGACATTAACAGCCTTGTGTCGTGGGGAACATCTCGAAACCCTTGAACATGGTGAACGAGGCTTTGCTTTGTATGATCCCCAACAGCAGCATGCTCACATTCTCTCTTATGGACAAGATTCTGGCCTGCATTGTCTGGGGTGTGCAGGCTGGTCGCTCTGGTATCTTGGATATCCTCACCAAGCTTTAGAGAAGATTCTCAAGATGCTTTCGTTAGCGCAGGATACAGCGCTCCCGTATTCACAGGCTGCAGCGTTGGTCATCGCAACTATGACTCATCAATGCCGTCTAGAAGGAAAGCGAACCCAAGAAACAGCTGAGGCTACGATTGTCTTGTCCACTGAATATGGGTTTCCTTATTGGCTGGCTTTTGCCAGTTTCTTACGGGGCTGGGCAGTTGCCGAGCAAGGCAACTCCCAGGAAGGCATAAACTTAATGCAGCAAAGTCTCACAGCATGGCGGGACACTGGGTCAGAATTGTTCCGTCCTTATCTGCTTGCCCTCTTGGCTGAAGTGCACGGGAAAATGGGGCAGCCAGAGAAAGGTCTCAATGCGATAGCAGAAGCAATGGACATAATGAACAAGAACGGAGAACGTCACTACGAGGCAGAGCTCTACCGCCTCAAAGGCGAGCTGCTCCTGCAACAAGAAAAGCAAAAGCCTGTCCTGAGCGTTGAGGGAGCAAGGGGTGAAAATGAATAAGCCTCAACCCCAGCCCAGCGCGTACATCTTTCCTATTCGGGCTCTGCGGCCCGGAGTAAACGCAGGAAAGTCTTCGCGGTGATAATACGGACACTCTGATATTCTTCTAACTGCAGGAGACCTGGCTTGTCTCCTGTCACGATGTATTGCGCCTTCCCGTTGATGGCGGCGGTCAGGAATTTATCATCCTCTGGATCAGGGGAAACTTTGACTGGAACTTTTCCTTGGCTGAGTTCTGCTTGCGTATATAAAATCACCCCGATATCAAAAAGAGCGTCCTGGAGGTGATACTTTTGCAATCGAGGGCGACTCAAAACTTCAAGAATTTCTTCGTTGATCTCGGAAGAAGCAACCAACGTGAATGCACTGTTACGAAGAGCCTTTATAATCTGTCCGGGGGGACCGACAGCATTGATAAGCACACTGACAAAGATATTGGTGTCAACGACCGCTCTGAAGAGCGCGGCCGACCGTGTTCGTTGACGCAGGTTAGCCCCGCCGCCGGTTCTTGGCACGACTGACCTCACTGATGGCGGTTGCGCCCTCTCGTTCAACCTCCTCCACAGGAGTGTCCTTATTCGCCTGCCAGACGCGTTCCACCATTCGCCACGGATCATACTGCTTCAGCGCGCGACGGCTCACCAGAGCCTCCAAGCAGAGTTGATTAATGGACTTCCCGTCGTGAAAAGCCTCTTCAGCCAAATCCCGATGGAGTTCTTTTGGCATGCGGAGGAGCACTCGTCCCGAAAATTGTCTCATAACACACCTCACAAAAATCACTAGCATGATAGCAGCATATCATCGGCGCCAATCCTTAACCTGTGGGAAGACCTCACCCCAAAGTTCGCTCCTACTTGATCCGCCGCAACGCCTTGTTCACCGCCTCCACGTCGAACTTTTCCGGATCAAACTCCTCTCCTAGCCACTCGATCATCTCGTCATGCTCCGGGTGATCCGGACTCTGAATCACTTCCAGGAGATTCGCATACCCCCACACCCCGCCGCAATCTTCTGGGGGGCACGCGCGCTTACCGTCAAGGCACACCGGATAGTGCGTTCCTAACTCAGGCGGCAAGATTTTCTCCAGCGCCACTTCATGCTCCCAACTATCGCCAAAGTCATATTCGTAAACAAATTTCGCTTTTGGCCACGACGCCAATTCGTGCAGTCGCGCCTTGCGTTCGTCACGCGTCTCCGTCCTGCCGTCAAAATCATCTGGATACGTCACGCCGTAGTAGGTTTTGCCCACCTTGAACTGATGGAGATGCGATTCTTCCCAACCCATGACTTCTTGGATCACATGATGTAATTTCGCTAGGTCCATATCGCTTGGCGCAAGGAAACGACGCCAGATCAGCGGTTTAATACCGAGCAGTGAAATTTTGAGTTGATAGATCTGGGGGGTAGTCAATGATGTTTTGGCGGGCATGGAATACTCCTTCTTTTGACACACCCAATAACAGCGGTTAGAGAAGAAAAGAAGTCGG
>CAZUFQ010000861.1:0-3245 GCA_964618735.1 uncultured Enterobacteriaceae bacterium | reverse complement strand
GCCCAGCTCCCGGACAGCCGCACCCGCCCCAAATCAGCTATTGCCGCCCCCCGTCCCACAATCGCCATGTTTCCCCGATTCTGATAGTGAAACGGGTGAATCGTGTCGCCCCGCAAGCGCCGTTGAATCACATCCGCGACATAGCGCCCCTGTTGCATCGCCACCGGGGCGACCCCGGGCAGCAGCTGCCCGGACTCGTCCGCACAGTGCGCCAGATCCCCGAGGACGAAGATGTCAGGATATCCAGGTACGGAAAGATCCGCTTGTACGACCACTCGACCCGCACGATCAAGTTCCGCCCCGGTAACGTCAGCCACAGCGCGACCGAGCGGCGAGGCCTGCACCCCAGCACTCCAGATCACCGTACGCGCACGAATATGTTCGACCCGGTCTCCTTCTTGGACAGTCACCTCCTCTGGTCGGATCTCAGTGACCCTTGTCTTGACTCGCACCGTGATGCCGAGATGCGTCAAGTCCGCGGCGGCGCGCGCTGACAGCTCGGGAGGAAAGGAGGGCAACAACCGCTCGCCTGCCTCTAGCAACAGAATCCGTGCGTCGGCAGGATTGATGTTACGGAAATCCCGCTTCAAGGTGTCTCTAGCAATTTCTCCCAGCGCCCCTGCCAATTCCACTCCCGTTGGGCCTCCACCCACAATGACGAAGGTCAAGCACGCCTGCACTTGCTCAGGATCGGTCGTGCGTTCAGCCGCTTCAAAGGCCAGGAGCACTCGTCGACGGATCTCGGTCGCATCCTCAATCGTCTTGAGCCCGGGCGCCAGCGACTCCCATTGCTCGTGGCCGAAATAGTGATGGCGCGATCCAGTGGCGACCACCAAGGTATCGTACTCGACAGCCCCATCGCGTAAGAGCACGCGGCGGTGGGTCGAGTCGATCCCCAGGGCTTCGGCCAACAACACAGTGGCGTTGGTCTGGCGTTTGAGAATGGCCCGCAATGGCGAAGCAATATCCGCAGGCGATAGCCATCCTGTGGCGACCTGATAGAGCAGAGGTTGAAAGAGATGGAAGTTGCGACGGTCAATTAAGGTGACTCTCACCGGAGCCCGACGCAGCGATTGCGCGGCGTAGAGACCGCCAAACCCGCCCCCAACGATAACAACGCGATGCGACTTTTCCATTAGGCGCCCCTTCCACTAGAGTGTACGAATCGCCCCCGATTGAATCTACTCCTAAGGGTGATACCAACATAAGTGCGAGAGGGCTCATAGATTTTTCGCATTTGCTACTAAGGAGGGAATACGCATGGCTGCTTATACATTGGAGCAGGTCGAGATTTTCGGTCAGGGTGTCCTCAAGTCTGAAGGCGTAGTCGTGGATAAGGAGGGAAACGTCTACGGCGGAGGTCGCAATGGCGTTATCTACAAAGTAACGCCGAACGCCGCCGTGAGCGAACTCGTACAACTACCTGCCGGTTCGATGCCGAATGGCATTACCATGGACCGTCAGGGCAATTTTGTCTATTGCGATCTGGGGAAGAAAGCCATGATGCGGGCGACACCGAGTGGACAGGTGTCCATGATCGCCGACCGCGTCGGCGCGCTAGCGCTCACTCTGCCTAACTTCGCTAGTTATGACGCCGAGGGCAACCTCTACGTCTCCAATTCCAGCACCCGCGACATCAAGAAGGTGCGAGAAGAATTCTCCAATCCTGAACCTAACGGCGCCGTGGTCCGCATCCGTCCGGACGGCAAGGGCGACATCGTGGCGACGGGCGTCTACCTGGCTAACGGTACGGCCATCGATCCAAAAGAAGAGGCGGTGTACGTGTTGGAAAGCACCAGGAATGACTGTCTGCGCATCGCGATCAAGAAAGACGGGACGTTTGGTAACCCTGAGATTTATGCGGAGCACTTTCCTGCGCTCCCGGACGGCATGGCCTTTGACGTGGATGGGAACCTCTACGTCACCTTGCCTGGGGTAGCGCAAGAGGGAAAACTGGCCCCGGCCAACCAGATCATTAAGGTGGACACCAATGGGAAGTGGAGTCTGCTGATCGACGATCCGACTGGGCAAAAGCTGAACTTTACTACCAACTGCGCGTTTGGCGGCCCCGGGCTGCAGGAGCTGTATATCGCCAACGTGGAGGGGGACCACTTCAGTCGAGTGCGCACCTCTGTCCATGGGCATCCGCTCTATCACCAGCGGTGAGTATGTAAGGGACACCAGAATGAACGATCAAGAAACAATGCAGTTGTTGCTCGATCGTGCAGCAATCACTGAGCTGGTCCACTGCTATGCGACGGGTGTGGATACCAGGGACTGGCGACTCTTCCGTTCAATTTTTACGGATGAAATCGAGGTCTGGCTCGGCAGCGTAGCTCCCGGGGCAGCGACCCTGAAAAAAGTGAACGCCGACGCGTTCACCGAACGGGTGAGCCGCGTGATTGGTCGCTTCGCTGTTACCCAGCATGTGCTTTCCAACCATCGCATTACTGTGCAGGGCGACACGGCCACGTGCATCGTGTACATGCAAGCGCGGCATTTCCCACGACCCGAAGAGGCTAGCCAGGCGGTGTGGGACATCGGCGGCTACTATACCCATCATTTGACCCGTACGGCGGAAGGATGGAAGATTGCGCAGTATACATTGACAATAACTTGGACGGAGAACACGCCGCCCGGAATTGATCTTTGACAACGCGATGGTCTGCGCTCCGGGGACAGAGGGAGTTCTGCACGTACAAGGCGCGTTATGAGGCTAGTGCGCAGGCGTAGGCTGGGTTGAGTTGCACGAAACCCAGCATTTTTCCTTAGTGAAGAATAGCTTGCTGGGATTCACTCTGCTTCATCCCAGCCTACAGCCCCTGCAAACGATAGACGAGGGTCGTCTTCCTGGGTCACTTTGTAGGATTGAAAGAATAGTATGTCCTCTCATGCAAACGAAAATCGCCATAAGTTAATGTACTCGGGGCTGGGGCGTCAGCAGCGGCCCAGATTCCCACTGCTGTTGACCTGACGCAGAAAATAATCACATGGTTTGATGAGCCGGGACCTTATCCAGAATACGCACTTCTCCTTCATTTTGTGGAAGCTGGCTTGCGGCATCGACAAACCATCAGAGGAAAGAATCACACTCAGGGGATCAATATCGAAGAACTCTTCGGAGCAATTGAGTTACTGGCCACTCGACCCGAGCTCACAATTGAACCATTTGTGGAGCAATGGCGCTCTTTCTTAGAGTCCGTTTAAGAAGTTCTTGAAAGAAAAGAGGGAATTGTGAGGTAAGA
>CAZUFQ010000860.1:0-3247 GCA_964618735.1 uncultured Enterobacteriaceae bacterium | reverse complement strand
AGAACATTCATGCGGTCGAGCAACTAGAAGAAATCCGCGGCGGCACCGTGCTCGTCCGCGCTCACGGGATCCGACCGGAAGTCTTTGATCAGTTACGTGCAACCGGAGCAGATGTCTATGACGCAACCTGTCCGTTAGTGCGCAAGGTCCAGAAGATCATTAGCAAATATGCTGCAGATGACTACGATATCGTGATTGTTGGTGATGATCATCACGCCGAAGTGACAGGACTACGAGGGTATGCCGCAGAGCGCTGTTTTGTGGTCGCGAATGAAAAAGAGGCCGAGCAGTTGCCGTCGTTTGATAAAGTCTGTGTTGTCTCTCAGACGACCCAGAATGACGCCACCTTCGCACGCACAGTTGACATTATTAAACGAAAAGCGCGCATCATTCGTTCTACCAATACGGTCTGTGAACCGACGCGTGACCATCAACGCGAAACGATTGATCTCGCGCGTCAAGTTGATCTGATGATTGTTGTGGGAGGACGCCATAGCGCCAATACCTGTCGCCTCGCCGAGCTAGCTGCGCAGGAAGGGCCTCAGGTGCTTCATATTGAGACCGAAGCAGAATTAACGAAAAGTGATTTTTCTGCGTGTCAGACAGTCGGCGTCACCGCAGGAGCCTCGACTCCTGAGTGGATGATCAACCGGGTCGTCGAGAAGATCGAAGCGTTCAACCCTGAGACAACAAGTCGCCTCAACACCTGGCTCAAGCGTATCCTTGGCATTCTCGCCGCCAGTAATATTTATGCCGGTCTAGGCGCCGCCTCCCTCACCCTCGCCTCCAGCCTATTGCTCCACCCGCCGATCTCACGCACCGAACTCATGCCGATTCTCCTTACCGCAGGGCTCTTTATTCTGGCCATGCACACGGTAAACCGCTATCAAGAACGCTCGCACTACAGCGGTTGGGGATCCTTTTCGCCGCGCTCGTTTCAACGCCTTCAGCAAGTCATGCTATGGGTGGGCATCGCAGCCCTTGGCACGGCCCTCGGACTTGCTTTCGCTCTTGGCGTAGACCAATTTTTTGCGCTTGCGGCCTTTGGGCTGCTCGGTGCACTCTATGGTGTGAAAATCGTTCCTTTGTCCTGGGCGCGTCACATTATGGGTATCCGTCGCTTGAAAGACCTCCCAGCATCCCGAGACCTCGGTACTGCCCTAGGTTGGACCGTCGCCGCCGGAGTCATTCCTTTATTGACAGTGGGCTCTTCATCTGTACTGCGAGCAGCAGGAGTGTTGGGTTTCGTTTTTCTCCTGGTGTTTCTCCGTTCTGCGCTTATCGGCGTACGAGATGTGCAAGGAGATAAGATCATGGGAATGGAAACTATTTTTAAAGTCGTGGGAAAGCGCAGAACCAAAGCGGTTCTTACCAGCGTTGTGGGTGCGCTTACCATTCTCCTCCTCGGCCTCACATTTCCATGGCGAGAATTGCCGCTCGCAGGATTTCTGTTTACGGTTATTCCTTATATCTGCGGCGTGAGCTGGTTATATCATCAGCGGTTACTGCCCAAAGGCGTTACCGGGGAAATTATCGTTGATGGACAGTTTCTCTTAGTAGGCGCTATGGCGTTTGCTTGGCATCTCCACCAGAGCTGACAAGCGTAGGGAATCCATTAGAATAATCGCTCCTCAATGCAAACTCATAGAAGTTGGCGACGGAGGATTAGGCAAGTGTCCGGACGGTTCTCCGCGAAAACGAGTGCGCAGAGCTTGAAACCCGCGTTTGGCGAGACGAAATAAACGAGGCAGGAGCCAGGCAGCAAACGCCGTAAATGCCAGGACGACAATAATCATCCAAACAGGGTGATGAAAAGCTAACCAGACTCCGCCGAACGCAGCTACATCTTCGCTCACACTAGCGGCCCAATTGCTGAACGGCTCTGGGCTCGCATTAATCGCGAGACGCAAAGTGGCTTTGGTCCCATGAGCAGCAAAAGCGATTGTTCCTCCCGCCAAAAGAGCAGCAAGTTCTAAAGCTGGGTTGACGTTGCCGATCGCACGTGCGGCTAAGATCGCTCCTGCAGGAATGCGGATGAAGGTATGGAGGACATCCCAACCGCTATCCACAAGAGGGACCTTATCAGCAAAAAACTCAACCACATACATTAGACAGGCAACGCCAATCACGAGCGGATGGGTAAGGATTAACAAATCTGGCGGGAGTTGGATCATTCCCGCACTGCCGGCAATCCCCAGGGCAGCAACAGTTGCGTAAAGATTGAGACCAGATGTCCACGCCGTCCCCATCGCCAAACTTAAGGTGTCCAGTACGCTCATCACAACCCTCGCTTTATACGGGAAGATCGCCCTTCCCCTCTTTTATCTAACGGTCTGCTGCGGACTCCCACAGGTAGCTGTCACCATCATAGGGCTGCTCTTGGTGACGCCGATATGGAGGACGGGACAGATAATCATCATCGCGGCGATAGCGATGATTCCACCATCCCTCACGCTCATAGTAGTAATAACGAAGATCATCTCTTCTTCTATCATGCCATCGACTGCTCTCATAATACGGGGGACAAATATAGAGAGGACATTGAGGTCGCGGTCGTCCACCAGCATCAGCAGCTGGAGCTGACATCAGCACTCCTGCTAACGGAAGAGCAGCCAAGAAGATCTTTACCAACGCGCCTTTCATGATCACCTCTTCTCGTCTTGACCTTTGCAGACTTTCTTTATAAAACACAACCCATTTAGAAAGGTTGCTTCGCATGGCGCCTTGACTCATCGACTTTTCTTTACAATAAAGACAAGAAACTGAAAGAGAGGGATGTATGAGAAAAACCCGTGAAGCCGCCCGGCTCATCTACGTTAGTGCATTGGCTTTCCCCACTATGCTGTTCAGCTTTCCTGTTCACGCGGAAGAAGTGCAGCGCTTCGTTCACCCCAAACAGACAACGACCTATCTTGAACCACAGAGTAAAAGCACCGTGCGGGTTGTCATCAACGAGCAGCTTGGTGGGACCAAAGATGTTTCTGTCGCGGAGCTGGTGATTCCACCCGGCGTCGATGTTCCGGATCATGTGCACCAGTCAACAGAAATTTTCTACATTTTGTCAGGAGAATTAGAACAAACGAGCGAAGGAAAAGTCCAAAAACTTACAGCGGGCATGGCCGCCCTTATGCCAGCCAACACGACGACGCATCATAAAGTCATCTCCAAGAAGCCGGTCCACGCTTTGGTTATCTGGGCTCCAGGAGGAGAAGAACAGCGGATCGTCGAACATTGGCAAAAGAAATAG
>CAZUFQ010000859.1:0-3251 GCA_964618735.1 uncultured Enterobacteriaceae bacterium | reverse complement strand
TCAAAAAACCGCAAACGTTTGCCATCGATGATCTAGTGCGCCGTGTGCCGTTGGAAGAACGCCTCTATCGACATCGCTGTGTAGAAGCATGGTCGATGGCGGTGCCGTGGACCGGCTTTCCCGTCAAGGCGTTCGTTGAGTTGGTTGAGCCCCAGTCCTCCGCCAAATTTATGCGGATGATTACTTTTAACAAGCCAGATGAAGCTGTTGGAATGCTCGACGATTCATATCCATGGCCCTACTTTGAAGGGCTCACGATGGCGGAGGCGACGAATGAGTTGGCCTTTTTCGTTACCGGCGTCTACGGTCACGAGCTGACAAAACAGCATGGCGCGCCGTTGCGACTCGTGACGCCCTGGAAATATGGCTACAAAAGCATCAAATCAATCGTGCGGGTCGAGTTTCTTGATCAGCAACCGCCAACTTTCTGGTCAACCTTAGTGCCACATGAGTACGATTTTGTCGCGAACGTAAATCCTGCTGTGCCGCATCCACGCTGGTCCCAGGCCTCCGAGCGCGTGCTTGGAACGGAAGAACGCGTGCCGACCTTGCCCTACAATGGGTATGCGGAGTTTGCCGCGTCCATGTACAAGGCCTGAGCCGAAGAGTGGAGGAATATGTAACAAAGAGGGGATTATTTTTTCACACGGCTTCATAAACGTTCCGACCATCTGGTCACAAGGATGGTGACAGTTGAGGAAGAAGCGTTGCTGGCTCGAATCACAAAGAGGCGCCATTCTGCAGCATTTGTCTGCAAAAAAAAGATTATCGTGTTTCGTCCGCCGGGTTCGATGAGAAAAGGTCAAGGCTTTTGGCTCTCTCACTCACCGGCTCAGTCTTTGCATATTTTCCGCCTTTGTGTGTAGAGAGACTGCGGTCTTCCTTTCTCAAATAACACCCTCGAGATTGGCGCGGTCTCTCGCACACATTTCCTCTGAATGGAGAAGAAAAATGCTCCACAAGAGGTTCAGTAGTATATTCGTAGTGTGGCTTTGCTCGCTGACGATCGCGTGGGCAGAGACCTCCTCTCCTTCTACTTTTGGTGGTTTCACTCAACATCTCGATCCCCGCACGTGGCCCTTTATTCCTATCCCCGAGGTTGATACCGATCCGAACGGCGGCACGACTGTTGGTCTCCTGCCGGTGTTCCTCTTTGTGGACGATCAAAAGCAAATATATCGCATTATCAATGGGGATATAACGAAAAATACCACCTTGGGGGTCGGCGCTTCATTTCAAATTTTATCGTATCCCTCTGACGATACGCAGTGGTCGACCACGTTCGGCTTCACAGAACATATCCAGCGGAGTGTCGACCTGAGGTACTCGACTGGGCTTCGTCGAGATCGGTGGTGGTCCTTTGACGCCCAATTCCTCTTCGACCGTGATCCTTCAATGCGGTTTTTTGGCTTCGGGAATCACTCTCACACTAACAGTGAGTCCAATTACACGCTGGAACAAACATTGGCAAAAGCTCGCTTTGGGGTAAATTTCTCACCAGCGCTACAACTTGCCCTTGACCTGAGCCCACGGTTAGTTCACGTGCAACGGGGAGGTTTTACCTCTCTCCCTTTTACTGGAACTCAATTTCCTCGACTCAAAGGACTGCACGGCGATCAGAATGAGTTTCCAGTCCGTCTCTTTCTTTCCTATGATACGCGGAATTCCCTTAATGTTCCGACTCAAGGCACCTTGTTGTCTCTTTGGGGAGGTATAACGGATCGAAGCTTTCTGAGCTCCGTGTCTTATTCCCTTGTAGGATTTGAGCTGCGGCATTACATTCCTCTGACTCAACGAGTGACGTTTGCTGGACATGTCTCTACCCGCTACATGCCCGTCGGTCGACAAGCGCCTTTTTGGGCGCTAAGCCAACTTGGGGGGGATCGTAGTGTGGTGGGCGAACGACAACCGTTGCGAGGCTATGGCGCAGGCAGATTTGTGGATCGCAATATGTTTGCCGCCAACATGGAGCTACGCACGCGAGTGTGGGACCTCGATCTTTTCGAGACCCATGTGATATTAGAGCTAGCCCCGTTTCTTGATGTCGGGCGGGTGTTCCACGACATAGATACGAATCCCTTGAGCGCCCTCCATCCAGTAGGAGGGCTTGGATTTCGTGGTATAGCCGAACCGTTCGTAGTTGGATACGTCGATATCGGCTATGGAAGTGAAGGAGTCGCCTTCTTCTCCGGCGTGAACTATCCATTCTAAACGGGCTGGGTAGGGATATGAGTTCCCTGCAGTATTTGTCTGCAAAAAAAGAGAGCATCCTATTTCTCTGATGTGTTCTTTGCTTTTCTTGCCCACTGTACTTTTCACAATTGTTGAAAGTCGAGACGAGCTTTCTACGTCAGTAGATTGCGGACCTTCAACCAAATGAGCATTCGATACGTCAATACTTGAGCATCACCACAATTAAACACTGTGGCGCCTGCGCCCGAAGCGTTGCATAACGAAATACTCTTGCTAATGATGGTGCAGCATCAAATGTTTCTGGTGCTCCTGCTTTCGATTAGCAATTGAATTGTTCTGGGTTTTCCAATGGAAAAGGAAGGTGCGCCGAACTTGCTCGGCAGGTGAGTGTGACGGGAGATGAGTTCCCTCCTCGCAGGCATGGCTGGCCCTTCCTCACTAATAGTGTTGATCGTCTCTTCATGCTCTAAACAGAGTTAGAGTATTTGTTGACGCATGAAACGCCTTGACGCGATCATGCGATCAATGTTGCGAGGTATGCCATGGAGGAGGAACCGCAATCCCCACGTCTAAGATGCGTCTCGTTTAATCTACTACATGGAGGACTTTCCTCCGGCCTGGTCGGATCCGCCCAGGCGTTGCCTTACCGACTCGCCATAGTTGCAGCGAGACTTCGGCGACTTCGGGTAGATATCATCGGGTTGCAGGAGGCGTCGGAAGGAAAAGGAAGGGGCAATGTAGCGATCCAGTTGGCGGCGCGCTTGGGGTTTTACGTCGTGTATGCCCCTGCTAGTTGCCGCATGTTCCCCTCTCCCAGGTTGCACAAGCTCGTTGCTCGAGCAATGAACTTTACCGAGGGTCCGGCCCTTGTGAGTCGGTTCCCCCTAATGGAATGGAAGGTGCGAGAACTTCCGCGCAGTGGCCGTATCACTGAGCCGCGAGTGTTGCTTACTGCAATACTCCACACTCCTTGGGGGCTGCTTCCGGTTGCTTCTACCCATACCTCAGGTGTTGATATCCAGCACCGTGCGGTGGCCGAGTCTTTCGCTTCTCAATCT
>CAZUFQ010000858.1:0-3254 GCA_964618735.1 uncultured Enterobacteriaceae bacterium | reverse complement strand
GATCCGTTTGCGCCCGTAGCGCTTGAGTCGGACACTTTTGGTGAAGGCCCAAAACTCTTTCCGCTCCCCATTGCGACAGCGGACCTGGACCCGGCGAAAACTCTCCGGATGCCTCTGGCGTAACTCCGTGGCCACTTCATCAATCCGTCGCCACTGGTCTTGCCAGAGAATATGGCGCGAACTCTCTACTTCACTCACCCAATGTTTGCCCTTGCCCTCAATCAAGCGCGTCAACTCTAAAGTGAGCACCCCATTATCAAAGGCATAGTCGGCTTGGGGAAATTGCCCTTCCTCTTCTAGCTGCGCCACCATCTCGACCACGACCTCCGTGCGCTTCTTGTACGCGAGTTTGTGTTCCAGATGATGGAGTAATTCCAAGAGCCGGGTCCGGGCCTGTTCCATCTGCGCGTAACTCGCTTGCACTGTCGCTTTCAAATACACTTCCTCTTCTTTACCGATATCGGGTTCCTGAATTTGTACCCCAATCCCATCAATCAGCTGGCGATTGGCGATCACCGCGGTAACCGTTGTCTGAAACCGGGCCATCCGCCGTTCGACGTAATCATAGCTCTTGGTGGTGCCATATATATGTGGCCCCCGTTCATGATGCACCAACGTCCAATCCAACGAAATCACTTCGCGCCCGCGATTCCGATGCTCCGGGGCAATCCGCGCTCGATGCCGAGGTAACAATTCCTCGGCTTTCCATTCCGCTTCAAACACCGCTTCATGCATCGCCCGCCGACTGGGTTTTTGCTCTGGCCACACTTGGTTGGCATAAATCCCTTGCAAGGTTTTATTCGGACTGACCAGCAACCCCGTCACATATCGACTCACATACTCAAAGCCTTCGTCCCGCCGAAATAAATCCCGATACGGACGCAGTCCTTTTCGCACCGTTTCGGGCACTCCCACCACTGGTAGCATAACGCGCCCATCCTCTTCCTCTTCAATATGCGAGCTCCTTTATCTTGTTCCACGTGCTCATACCACTAACCTGCCAAGTCGTGTAACAGAGCATTGGTGCAGCGCGGTAGCTTGACGGTGTGGATTACCGAGGACGTAGTGCAAACGTGGCATGTCACCGAGGCGGAGCCCAAGCGTGGGCATCCGCGCACGTACACCGATACTGCCATTCTGACGATGGCGACGCTCCAAGAGATTTATCACTTGGGGTTGCGCCAGACTCAAGGGTTGATGGAGTCGCTTGGGCACCTCTTGCATTTGGAGGTGGCCATTCCTGATTATTCGACGTTGAGTCGACGCCGCACGACGCTGGAGATTGTGCTGCCTCGCTCGCGGAGGACCGAAGCCCTGCATGTCGTCGTGGACAGCACCGGCGTGAAAGTCTATGGCGAAGGGGAATGGAAAGTCCGCCAGCACGGCTATACCTACCGGCGCACGTGGCGCAAGGTGCATGTGGGGGTCGATGAAGCGAGTGGAGAGATCGTGGCGGCGGTGGTGACTACCAACAATTATCACGATAGCCAACTGTTGGCAGACTTGTTGGCGCAAGTGGACGAGGCGATCGCGCAAGTGTCGGGCGATGGAGCGTATGATCGACGCACGTGTTATGAAGCGATTAGGGAGCGCCAGGCGCAAGCCACGATCCCCCCCCAGCACAACGCCAAGATTTGGCAGCATGGCAACGCCAAAGCCGAGCCCTTGGCACGAGATAAGAACCTGCGTCGGATTCGCCAGATCGGCCGCACGGCATGGAAGCGGGAGTGTGGCTATCATCGCCGCAGCTTGGCGGAGACCACGATGTTTCGGCTCAAGACGATTTTCGGTGATCGGGTGACCGCCCGCAGCTTCACGGGCCAAGCCGCACAGCTGTTGGTCCGCTGCTCCACCTTGAATCGACTGACCCAGTTGGGCATGCCCGACAGCTACGGGGCGTAACCTGGACCGTCCGAGGAAAAAGTGTTCGTTCATTGCTGATTTATGCAACAAAGCCGGTTTCCATTATGAACCCGAGCTTTTGACCGCCCTGCTAAAGGACCTAGCTGTGCGTGAAGAGCGAAGTCGTAGCACCGAACCAATCCACGAAGAGATCAATACTGTTGAGCCGGCCTATTTGCAAATTACTTGTTCGCAACTCTGGAATTTGGAACGAAACGATCCAGAAAGGACTTTACGTCTAGCAACGTACACAGCAAGAGGTCGTGCGCAAGGGTTGCTGCAGGCGTATGTCGAAAACACCCTGAATGCTTTGTCAGCGAGCGAGAAAAAACTGGCCTCACCTGCCTTCGATCACCTGATTACCCGACGCGGCACCAAGATGGCGTACACCGTGCCTGCTCTTGCCCAGGTCCTTGAAGTTGACGCTCGTGCACTGCAACAGGTCTTGGAGCGTTTACATGACGCTCGTATTCTTCGTCGGCAACAACGCCACCAAGATCTTTGGTATGAGCTATATCACGATCTATGGTCAGATCCGCTCGAAACCTGGAATACCGCGTATAAGGCTAAGCAACGCAATCGGCGAGCTGCCCTTTTAGCGGGCGTTGTCTTGGTGGTTGGGTTCGTAGCCTATGCTGCCTATGATTTCTTAGTGAATATCACTGACCACCATTTGCGTCTCAGTGTCAAAGAAGGAATATCCGACAATGTAGAACTACATCGCGGCAAAGCCGGCAGTTGGGATCTCTTCGGTCGCCAACGTTACCTAGGAGAAACTGGTTACCAGCGCACCCAAATTGAACCGGATAAACGCTTTACGGCTAGACCAGTAGTGGACTTTGATCAACTGAATGCGGAACTTATGACCCAACTGCCGCTGGCCGAACGAATTGTTGCCTACTGGAGCAACGGTGAAGTAGAAAAAGCGGAAGGCCTCTCGAAAACAGCTATCGCAGATGATCACCCTGAGCGTGCACGAGAGGTCATTACTGCCGCTGCCGAGGCAAAAGCCCAGCAAGGACTGAGTATTCTCCAAGAACGATTAAGAAAAATAACGAATAGTCAACTGCAGAGACAGATTGTGCTTGCTATTGGGGAAATGGGTATTCCTGAAAGTAGCAAAGTGTTATCGTCCTTCCAAGACCAAGATCCATTCTTGCGTCAGAGCGCGGCTGAGGCCTTAGGACAACTGGGAGATGCCCGCGCCGTGGCTCCCTTACTCCTCCTCTTAAAGGATACAGCCTCGGATGTACGCCGGAGCGCGGTTGAGGCCTTAGGACAACTGGGGGATGCCCGCGCCGTGGACCCCATTCTCCCCCTCTTGAAGGATCCGGCCTCGGAGGTGCGCCGGA
>CAZUFQ010000857.1:0-3279 GCA_964618735.1 uncultured Enterobacteriaceae bacterium | reverse complement strand
TGTTATTGCCTGGACGCTCTTTTTCGGAGACCGGGTTGCCAGGGCCTGCAGCTCCTTTATTAGCGTGGGCTCCGTAGTACCATCAGCTTTGTTGGGAGGATATAAGGCGCGTAAGCGTAAGACTCGAAACCTATAGTCTCCGGTGAACGACACGACATCAGCTTTGTCCTTCTTCGTTTTCTACTTGCACCAAGAGTATAAGATATATGGCGCTACAAATTCTCTTCTTTGTCCTTCATTGGCTGGCTTCGCTCTTGCTCCTCGGACTTGGAATTGTTCTTACAGAGACTGGCCCCTTAACTGGTTACTATGGTTCAGTTTTAGCGGGGTACAGTTGTTTGAGTTTCTACCTGCTGGTGTTGACATGGCTGAAGTCACGGCCCCTGTACGTTGCTCTGACAAAGTATGCAGCGATTATGATGTTTTGCGGCTTCCTGATTGCCGCTATAGGACAGAACGTTGGCATTCAGGACGCAGTGGTTCTCTGCATCCTGACTCTTCTCTTCGGAGCCCAGTGGTTCGCGATTCGGTATTTGGAGCCAAGAAGAAGACTGCCCTAATTGTTTTTGCCGAAGCTCCATGAGTGAACGAGAATTGCAACAATGTATCAACTTGCGCCCTCATCTGAAGGGCTGTTATGAGGAAACCGAACTCTCCAAGATTCGACAAGAGAAGAAAGTGACAATAGTATGGACAGCCGCCTTGTTCTCGCATGGTTCTCGCTCACAGTGCTCTTTGGACAAGTGATTCAAGCCTTCTGGCGCAAGAAGCAAGCGGGGAGTTTGCTCCTTACTCCAGGCCGCGACCAGATCCTGATCTTTGTTGGGATATTCTGTGCTCTTCAAAGTATTGAGCTAGCCCTACAATGGCTTCACTCTGCTAACCATGACGTGAACAGGTTGATACCGGCGCTGGTCATATTGGGGCTCGGGCTCGGTTCGATACTGGGTAGACTAGAGATCAGAAAAGGTGGGATCGTGCTAGGGAGGAGGTTCCACCACTGGCAGTCAATCGCCTCTTATGCATGGAGAGAAAAAAAGGTCAAGGCCCAACTGGTGCTCAAGCTCAGAAGTGGGTACTTCTTCCGTAAAGAGCGACAGTTTCCTATTTCTGGTATTCATAGGAACGCTGTGGACCGTGAACTCAGGCTCTATCTCCCTGGCGAATCGCTTGAAGGGACATCGCCGCAAGAATGATGAGCGCCAATATTCCTTAGCGTTAGTTAAGCTCGAGGATGGTATTGACAATATCAAAGATAATTAGCCTATGGAACTGTCATTTTTTATTAATCTCTTTCCTCTAGCCATCCTTGTCAGCCCGGCGGGAACATATATTGTCCTCAAACTCGTTAACAAAAGTGGGTTACTCAAAGTAAAGCATTTCACCAAAACCTGGATGATTGTGACCTACTTCCACGTGATCACCATAGCGATTTTTCCGCGCTCATAGCGACATGCTCGGGCTAGTTTGGTCCATAGACGTAAGCACGCCGCCTGGGAATTAGCGATCTCCCAGCAAGAGACCCGCACAACACAGAAATCAACTGTTTAGAAAAGAAACGGGATCGCCATCTGAACGAATGAAAAGCCGACTATAAGGGTGCTCAACACCACGCCTTCACTCTGTTCGAGCATGGTTTTCGGCTTGCGAGATTCCTCTCCCTTATCGGTCAAGACTTCACTCTGTTGCAATACAGAATCGTCCCACGCGGGAACCTGCGTAAAGAACGGATCATCAAACGGATCGGCTGCGTTGACGGCCATATCATCCTTTGGTTGCGTTTGCTGAGTGCTGCACGCCGCGCAACACAACACTCCAACAAGCAATAGGCCATGCAGCCAGTAATATTTCATAATGCTACGTCTCATCCCCCACCTCCCCGACTCCCAATCTTCAGCACCTACAAACGTTGATCTTGCTGCATTGCACCATAGAAAGCCGATAACTGCAATCCTTGCACCTCAGCCAATAACAGTGATACAGTCCGGCAGGTTTTTTGGAAAACAGAATTTATCTACATCATAGAGACGATGTAAAAGCACAGCCAAACCTCATGAACAATCAGCCTGACCCGACTCCCAACAGCCCTCCATCGTTTCGTCCATACATTCTTGCGGAGCAAACCATTCCGGAGTTCACGCCCCAAGCCATCATTCTCGGCGCTGTGTTGTCAGTTACCTTCGGGATGGTCAACGCATATCTCGGGCTCAAGGTGGGGCTGACTGTCTCCGCCTCAATTCCTTCAGCGGTGATCTCGATGACCGTGCTCAAAGGGATTCTGCGGCGCGGGACGATTCTGGAAAATAATGTCGCTCACACGATCGCCTCGACAGGAGAATCCCTCGCGGCTGGAGTAATCTTTACCGTGCCGGCGTTGATTTTCTTGGGACTCAATCCAAGCGGATTCCTCATCTTTCTGTTGGGAGCTACCGGCGGGGTGCTTGGCATCCTCATGATGATCCCGCTGCGCCACAGCTTGACAGTTCAAGAGCACGACGTTCTGCCGTTTCCAGAGGGCACGGCCTGCGCCAAGGTGCTCATTGCTGGCGACACTGGCGGCGCCAGTGCTCGTCCGGTGTTTCTTGGCATTGGCCTTGGCGCGGCTTACCAGTTTGTCATGAAAGGATTGAAACTCTGGCAAGACACCGTGTTCTGGAGTTTTTCCTGGCTGCATAAGGCCTCGATTGGATTTGAATTGACGCCAATCTTTCTCGGCGTGGGCTATTTGATCGGTCTTCGCGTAGCCAGCTTCATGGCGTTCGGGGGAATCATCGGCTGGTCAATATTGCTTCCGCTGTTCGACGCCTGTGCAGGAAGCCCTATGGGATTATTCTTTGGTCTTGACGAGAACGTGCATCAACTTGGCGCGTTCGATATTTGGAGACGCTACGTCCGCTATGTTGGGGCCGGTGCGGTCGCCGCCGGCGGTCTTGTCGCGCTGGTGCGGTCGCTGCCAGCCATGAGCCAATCACTTCGAGTTGCTTTGAGTGGATTACGCAACAGTCATGAACGTGCGGACATGAATCGCACAGAACAGGACCTGCATCCGTTTCTTGTGGTTGGAGGCTCTATTGTACTAGGCCTGGGTCTATGGCTTATTCCCACTTTTCAACTCAATTTTCTTGCCGCCGTGCTGGCGGTGGGGTTCGCCTTTGTGTTTTTAGTGGTGTCCGCTCGTATGGTCGGCATTGTGTTCTCAACCTCACAGCCCGTGTCAGGCATGACCATCTCCGCCCTGCTCGTGATCGACATCAGCGGGCTCATGATCGGGCTCTACGT
>CAZUFQ010000856.1:0-3282 GCA_964618735.1 uncultured Enterobacteriaceae bacterium | reverse complement strand
ACGACCACGACGTGGTTGCAGCGGTTATCCGCGCCACGGGCGCCGGCGACGAACGCAGCTTTGAGTGCCAGATCATGGACGTGGCCGACGACATTGCTTATTCGGTGCATGATCTCGAAGACAGTCTCAAAGCAGGATTAATTACCCTCATCGATTTTCGCCAGGCCCCACATCCGCGAGTTGTCCACACGGTAAATGAAAAACTGACGCCGCTTGGAATCACAGTCAGTGAACAACAGATTCACTCCGAGTTACAGGCTATTGCTGACGGCCTGGAAGAACTGACAAAAACGGCTGGCCGAGTGGCGCGCAAAATGTTCACGCGCGATTTGATTCACCAGTTCGCCAGCGCCGTCGGCAGGCAACCGTCTGGGCGTATTAACGCCGAGCCGCATACCCGGGTGCGCATTGAAGTGCTCAAGGCCTTTGAGTCGTACAAAGTCATCCATAACCCCCGCGTCACCACCCTTGGCTACAAAGGAAAAGAAGTGCTCCGTCGCTTGTTTGCCGTGCTTGATCAAGGGCAGGAGTCGATCGGCCTCTTCCCTGAAGATCATGGTGAAGATTATGAGCGAGTATTACTCGACGGCGACGAAGCCGCTCGCAAGCGGATAATCTGCGACTTTCTCGCCGGGATGACGGACTCCTACGCCATGCGGTTCTATAGTCGATTGTTCGTGCCTGGCGAGGGCAGTTTCTATGAGATGCTGTGATGGAGGTTAAGAGCTAGAAAACCAAGCTCCCACCCCGATGTCTCCAGTCTCTAAATCGAACCACATGACATTGGGACACCTTCGGTGTAGCGTGCGCTGCGCGCACGATTCTTCCCTCGCCGCCGTTCGTGCGCATGACGCACGCTACCAAGGAGTGGACAAGCGGAGGCGTGTATGAATCTTCTGTAGTCTGATTTAGCGGTGTAGGGCGCGTACCACGCGCCTGCAAACTAAATTCCTTTACTCTGTACATTTATCCATCATTAGAGAAATGAAGGGCTTGCCGAAGATATTCCGAAGGTGTATAGGCTCACGAATGCATCGTCGGTTGTAGGGCAAGCAAGACGGCGACCTGTTTTCAAGCAAGGCCACAACCTGTTCACTTAGCGTTCTATCCTGTAAGGGAGGAGACAGGAAATGCGTCTGCGGAGAGTGGCGCCACTCTTTCTGCTATTACTCGGAGCGCTGACCTTGGCGTCGACGCATTCGTTGCAATCGTCGGGCGCTGTCCGCTACGTTAACAATAGTGACCTGACCTGCCTCAACCAGTCTCCTTGTTACTCGACCATCCAAGCCGCGGTAGACGCTGCCCAAGCCGGGGACACCATCCGCATCCAAGCCGGTCACTATAACGAAGTCGTCACTGTCACAGGAAAGAACAAAGCCAGAGCTGTTGCTACCG
This sequence comes from uncultured Enterobacteriaceae bacterium, assembly GCA_964618735.1. GTDB lineage: Bacteria > Desulfobacterota > Binatia > Bin18 > Bin18 > SYOC01. The sequence continues at coordinate 1,887 of CAZUFQ010000856.1, read as the reverse complement.
AAGCGGACCGGATCATCATCGAAGCCGACCCCACAGCCCCAACCGGCAGCGTCGTCATAGGCTCCTCCGACGCCAGTTGCACGGCGGTCACGGCCTTTTTGTTCGCCTCGTCTCACTTTGTCACTTTGCGTGGCGTGACCATCCGCAACGCAGGGGCGGAAGCGATTCGTCTCCTAGGCGCGAATCATTCCAATACTGATATCCGCATCGACCGGAACCGCATCTTCGGCAACGGAACCTGTCCGGGCGGCATTGTGATCGCGCAAGGCAATGCGCGGACGGTGCTGAGCAACAACCTGATCTACGGCAACGGCCAGAACGGCGTGACCTTCGATGCCGGGCAAGGCGGACCACACTATGTTGTCGGCAACACTATTCATGGCAACGGCCACAATGGGGTGAGCTTCGACCGCCTGCAAGAAGTCTGGTTGGTCAATAACGTAATCACGCAGAATGGGCAGGCTGGGGCAAACCCACAAGGAGCCATCGACGACGGGTTTGGCGGCAAGCGCACTTCGCCCGGTCCACAGCAACACCCGCAACTAGCAGCGTTGCTAGGAAATCTCATCTGCGGCAATAAAAGCGGTGAACTCAACGGCGCGATTCTCGACAGCACGGACATCGGAAACTTCACGCCGACCGGGCAAGAAGGAAAAGGGGTCAGCCCAAGCCCTGGTTGCAACAATATGGCCAATGTCTTTGCTAACCTCAATGGCCCAGATGGTACTCCCAATACCGATGACGATGATTTCACCCTAGCCACTGGTTCACCAGCCATCGATCACGGCATTGATCCGCACACATTGGGATTAGGAAACAGTGTGGACGCCCTCTTCACAGCCGATTTTGCCTCTGATACGGCGCGGCCACGTGACGGCGATGGCGATGGAACAGCAGCATTCGACATGGGTGCATTGGAGAAGCAATCTGTCCAATGCACCCCGAGAAAAACCGAGGCCTGTTACGAAGGTCCGCCGGGCACGCAAGGCGTGGGCGTGTGTAAAGCCGGGACCAAAACTTGTCAGCTCGATGGCAAGTTTGGGCCGTGTGTCGGGGAAGTACTGCCCAGCATAGACATACCCAATAACGGCATTGACGAGAATTGTGATGGACATGATTCGGTCTGTTCCCTGGGTGCGACGGCCTCTTGTTACGACGGACCGTCGGGCACACAAGGGGTAGGACAATGTAAAGCCGGAACCAAGACTTGTGGCGCTGATGGGCTCTTTGGGGCCTGCGCGGGCGAGGTGGTGCCGCAAACCGACATCCCCAACAATGGCATTGATGAAAACTGTGACGGGCACGATTCCATCTGTACCCCAGGCGCAACTATGTCGTGTTATGATGGCCCAGCCGGAACGCAAGGTGTGGGCATCTGTAAAGCAGGAACCAAGACCTGTAGTGCTGATGGGACGTTTGGCGCTTGTCAAGGAGAAACCCTGCCGCAGCCAGAGATTCCTGACAATGGCATCGATGAAGATTGTAACGGCAGCGATGCGCAGGTTGACTTCACCCTCACCGCCGCACCCACTACTGCTGAGGCGATTCAAGGGCAGTCGGCCAGCTACACCCTCATGGTCACTGGCTCTGCCTTCACTCAGCTCGCAACCCTCGATCTGGCAGGCTTGCCTGCTGGCATAACGGGCGCCTTCAACACGTCATACGTAGCGGCAGGACAAACAGCCCTGCTCACGGTCTCAGTCGCTAATGACCAACCCCCTGGCTCTGCCTCGTTCATAGCCTCTGCTTCGGCGCGGGTGAATGGCAAGAACGTCACACACTCGGTTTCGTTAACGCTTCAGGTTTTGCGGGTCACCACCTCCTTTGTCGGGCGCCCGGTGGTCGCGGATGACCTTGCGCCGCCACTCGCAGGGGTAACGATCAGTT